>PDTW01000049.1 GCA_002749055.1 Candidatus Altimarinota bacterium
TCAATCGCACTTAAAATTAATCCTGCTTTTTTATTATAAGCTTTTAATTTTTTAGGATTTATTCTTTTAAATATAATTTCTGTATTACCTACAAACTCACTTTTATGAAGTTTATCATTAAGATAAATATACTTCATTGGTACTTGTTCTGATAAACCTAACATATTTAAAGCCATAGAACCATCTGGAATTATACGAGCATTACTAAGTTTTGCTATAGCTTGTGCAATAGATATTGGACTAGGTAATACTTCTCCAAATAATAAACTCTTTTTAGTCTTATAATATATTCCTCTTCTAAATCTCTTAATTATACCATCAGCATTTAACTTACTTAGTTCTTTTTCTATACTATTTTTATTTGCACCTATAAATCTAAAATTATTAGAAGCAAAGGCTACACCATAAGGTAAGGAAGATACTTTATCTTTAACTTTCAAGCTAACTGGTTTAGCCATCTATATTGTTCCTTTATATTCGGTAATTATAATTAATTTTACTGAATTATTATAAAAATGTCATAAGCTGATACTATTAATGCTTATAATTGTTTCATTTAGAGAAACTAAAAAATTTAAATATTTATATAAAGTTAATAAGTACTAGAAGACCCGTTCCACCTGCTAAAAATATCCTATTTTCAAGAGGTTTTAGTTATGAAAGTATTTTATCTTGATTTTTAAATACTGTTTCCAATTATCTCTATGCATTTGCTAATTTACCTATTATTTGGTTTTGCATAGAAAAAGGAAGATTTTTTTCTAATTGATTTAATATTTTTTGGTTTTTTTCCTTTATTCCTTTTACAATATCACCAATAGTGTAGTTTGTTCCCCAAAATACTGATTTTAGTCTTTTTTCTTCATTTTTTGTTAAAGAATAATCTATTTTCAGCTTATCTTCTTTTTGAAACTCTTTTAAAGCTTCCAAATTAAGTTTTTGTCTATAAATCATATCTTTTAGTATTACCATAGCATAAGCAGGTACATTATTTCTTTTTCTCCAACCAACAACTGTATCATAAGGAATTTTTGAATAAGTAGAAAAATCTTTTTTTGAAAAGCTGTTGTTTTTTAATAGCTTTTCAAATAGTGTATTATTTACTTTCATAGTTGTCCTTTTGTTTAGTAAAATCTTATCATATTTAAGAAAAATATGTCAAATTAACAAATATTAGATTTAACTCTACTTTTGTTATAAGTTTTTCTCTTTTATAGTATCATAATATGATTCGATTAAATTCTATAATCGTATCACTTTCACTAATCAAACTTTACAAAAGAACTAAAAACTTCATTAGCATACTTACTAGAAACCCCAATTTCTTTACAATATTTTTTAAAATTCTTAACAATTTGATTTACTTCTTCTATTATAGTTTTGTACTCTTTTATATTGTGTTTTAAAGCTAATTTTTCAAGATGAGATTTTGTAGGATTTTTACCTTCATTTAGATAAGTTGTGGCGTGTTCACCATTTACTCCATAAGAAAATGTTAAATCATAAGCAGGAGCAAATTCCCATTTATTATCACTATTTAATAAAAAAGAAAAGTTTTTAGCGTGGTCATCACGATTGTAAGTTAGAAGATTAAAAACTGCTAATCTATAAACTTTTATAACTTCGTTTATATCTTTTGTTAAATGTAAGGTTAGGTTTAAAATATCATCATAATCAATGCTTGGAAATCTAAAATCACTATGAACCAAAGCAGCTAAGGAATGAATATGTACTCTTTCATCACCCTTTCTATCAAATCTTTTGATAGCAAAATAGCTATTTTTCTTTCCTTTTAATAGTTTTGTTTCAGGCATATCTATTTTTGCATCTTTTGCCATAATAGAATAAACATATTCAAGCTTTCCAATTTCTAAACTATCTTGTGAATTAGCAAATTTAAGCATATAATGACTAAAACCTCTTTTTAAACTTTGATTTGCTGGTATGATTTGATTTTTA
>PDTW01000046.1 GCA_002749055.1 Candidatus Altimarinota bacterium
AATATATAAAAAAATAAATAGAATGCTCCTCATAAAATGTGTAAATTATAAATAATTTTCCTCCTTTTTTGTCAATATAATCTAAATTTTCAGCATAAATTCATATCTATGCTAATATTTTGTTTCGTGTACCAAAAATATAATTACATCATTTTAAAATATAATTTAAAATATAATATAATAAATAAATGCAAGATTTTTTAAACGACTTAGATGATGAACTAAGCAAAATTAATTATAAACCAGAAAAAGAAAATAATAAAAAAACTAACAAAACAGCAAAAGAAATTGAGGCTATAAAAAGAGCTAACGAGAATAATCCTAACCACCCTAGTTATATAGGAAAAAAGGACATAAATAAAGAAATTACTAAAACTTCTCAAACAAAGACAAATAATGTAAAACCAAGTAATAAAGATATCAGAAGTGTTCCTACTCTTAATTTTCCAGAAACAAAATTTTTTCTACCAAGTTTAAGAGATGGTTATACTAGATTTATGCCTATATGATGAAATGACGAAACCTGAGCAAAAAATATGGGAATGTTTCAATATGGTGAAGATATAATTTTAGTTGACTGTTGAATTCAATTCACTGATTATACAACTCCATGAACTAATTATTCTATACCTGACGTATCTTTTTTAACTAAATATACTAAAAATATAAAAGCTTTTTTTATAACACATGCTCATTTAGACCATATTTGAGCTTTAAAACACATTCTCCCTGCTCTAGATTTTCCACCAATTTATTGAACAAAACTAACTTTATGAATTATTAGAAAATCATTAGAAGAGTCCAAAATTTTAGATAAAGTAATATTAATTGAAGTTGATGCTTGAAGTGAAGAAACAATAGAAACTTGAGGATTTAAAATAGAATTTTTTAAGGTAAATCACTCAGTTCCTGATTGTGCAGGTTTGTATATTGAGTCTAGAGGTGGTGCTAGATTTATGCATACATGAGATTTTAAAATAGATTATACTCCTGCAATTGATGAGCCAGCAAACTTAGAAAGGATAGAAAACTTGTGAAGAAGATGAATAACAATGCTACTTTCTGATTCTACAGGTTCAAATAGAAAATGATTCTCGATGAGTGAAAAAAATGTATGAGAGGCATTAGAAGAAATTGTTTCAAATCATAAAAGATGAAGATTAATAATAGCAACTTTCTCTTCTTGGATTTCTAGAGTTCAACAGTTAGTTGATATATGTGAAAAATATGATAAAACTATATTTTTAAGTGGTAGAAGCATGATAGAGAATGTAAAAATAGCTACTGAACTAGGATATCTAAAAGTAAAAAAAGGTATAATTAAAAAAATGACTCCCAAAGCTACTGAATGAATTTTACCTCATAAACAAGTCATAATAACTACTTGAAGTCAATGAGAACAATTTTCTGCTTTGACTAGAATGGCAGAATGAAAACATACTTCTATAGAAATAATTAAATGAGATACTGTGGTTTTTTCTTCATCAGTTGTACCTTGAAATGATGTTGCAGTAGTAAAAATTATCAACAAACTTATAATGCTTTGAGCTGATGTACTAACAAAAAATGATTGAGAATACCATACTTGATGACATGCTTTTGTGGAAGAACAAAAGATTATGATAAAACTTGTTAAGGCAAAATATTTTTGTCCTATTTATTGAGATCTTTATTATAGAACTCTTCATAAAAAAACAGCAATAGAAGCCTGAATGAAAGATGAGAATGTATTGCTTGTTTCTAATTGACAAATTTCTGACTTCGCACCAAGCTGAGTTGTTTTTAGATCTAAAATAAAAGCACCTATACAGCAAGTAATTATCGATTGACATGGCATATGATTAGCAACAAGTCATGTTATAAAAGCTAGAGAACAAATGATGAATTCATGAGTTTTGGTAATTAATTACAAGATAGATAAAAAAACCAAAGCTATAATGTGACATCTAAAACTTGAAACTAGATGATTAGTATATTTAGAAGAAGTTAGATATATACATAGAATTATCATTAAAAAATCTAGAGAAATATATGAAAATACTATAAAAGATATTCCTGATATTAGTGAAAAAGATTTACTAAAAATAATAAAAACTGATTTAGAATTATTTTTATTAAAAAGAATCGACAGAACTCCAATGATTATACCTATAATTACTGAAGTTTAAAAAATCAATTTTATCTTTACAAAAACAAAAAAAATCTTAGACTTTGTACTAAGATTTTTATTTTTATAAAATATACATAATATGAAAAATTTGTTTATTATACTATCTTTAATTTTTATACTTTCTTCATGTTTCACTTCTCCAGAAGATGTACAAAACGCTAAAAAAGATATGTGAATTATAAAAGAAAAAACTATTAAAGAAGAACCCAAAAATATAGAAAAAAATGAAAAAAATAAAGAAAATATTACTTCTGAAACACAAAATGTTATAATTAAATCTTTAACGGAAGAAAATTTCCTTAAAATAAATGAAATAAATTATAGTGATTTTCTAAAATGAGAAGCTGAAATTAGTTGAGAAACTCTAGAAAAAATTGATAAAATCATAGTGTACTTTAAAAATGAAAGCTCTGAATTCCCTGATGACGTATTTGAACTTAAACAATTTAAACCTTGAGATAAAAATTTTGTATATAGAGCTCATACAAAATACAGAGTATTAGATTTTTGAGTTAATGAGTACATATTTGAGGCTTATTCATGAGAAAAAGTATCAAAGACTCAAGTAACAGTAAAGATAAAAAAAGAAGAAGAAAACAAAAATGAGAAAAAAAATGAGGAAGAAGAAGATAAAAATGAAAACAAAAACGAGAAAGAGGAAAATAAAAAAGAAGAACTTGAGATAGAAAAATTTGATAAACTAAAAGATTCTAATCTTAATCTACCTAGTTGATGAGATTTTTGACATCCTATATCTCTATGAGAAGATGCTTTCACATATTCTGACATATCATGACTAGAAATAAATAAATACTCTTTTTCTTGAGAATTAAGTTGTAATAGAGACACTATTACAAACTTTTTAAGAAAAGAAGTATGATCTTGGTTCTATTGGAATACTTGTAGAGATATATTAGCTGTTAAAAAGTGAGAAAAAACCAAAGCTATTAGTTTTTTTGTAATTAGATTAGATTGAAAAAATTATATATATGAAAAACACTTTTTAGATTTAAAAAATTGACTTTATGGTAAATATGAAATAGAAAAATGAACTTGAGTTAACAAAGAAAATATAGCTGATAAAAACAAAAAACTAAAAGAGAATAATGATAATATAAAAAATATTGATATAGTTAATAATTTATTTAAAATAATTGTAAAATAATGAGAGTATTATTAAAAATATCAGGTGAAACCTTAGCATGATGAAAATGATGTTGATTAGATTTGGAAATGCTAAATAAAATTGCAAATATAATAAAGAAATTAAAAGAAAACAAAGTGCAAATATGAATAGTGGTCTGAGCTTGAAATTTTATTAGATGAGCTGAAGTAGAAAAAATAAATATTGATAGATGTAATGCTGATAATATGTGAATGTTAGCAATAAATATAAATGCTATTGCGTTAATGGATGTTATAGAAAAAAAATGAATAAAAGTTAAATATGTAAATTCATTTGGTATTGACTGAGTTGTGGAAAAATTTAATAAACAAACTCATCTAAAAAGTCTAGAAAAATGAAAAATAATTATTTTTTGATGATGAACAGGTAATCCATTTTTTACAACAGATACTTCATGAGTGTTAAGAGCATTAGAAATAGAAGCTGATTTTATGATAAAAGCAACTAAAGTAAATTGAGTATATGACAAAGACCCTAAAAAGAACAATGATGCTAAATTTATAGAAGAAATAACTTATGATGAGGTAATAACAAAAAATCTTAAAGTAATGGATGCAACAGCAATAGCTCTTGCAAAAGAAAATAATATGAAATTAAAAGTGGTAAATATTTATGATGAAGTTTCTATAATGAAAGCTATAAAATGAGAAAAAATATGAACTAATATACATTAAGGAAGATCTGAAAAACTCCTTCGTAAGAATAAAAATTTAGATTTTTTAGATGTTCCTTAAGATAAAAGCAGTCTCCTAGAGACTGCTTTTATAAAATACTTTTAATGTTTTATCTGTAAAAAGAATTCAATTAAGATGATCAATTTCATGTTGAACAATCCTAGCTTTTAAATGATTCAAAACAAGTATTCTTTTTTGTCATTTTTCATCTAAATATTCTAATTTAATTCAAGAATACCTTTCTACTTCTCATTTTCTTCAAGGAAGACTTAAACATCATTCTGTATCAACTTCAACCTCATCTGTATGCTCCATAATAACAGGATTTATCATCATTAAAAAAGAGAAATTTTCATCATCCCGATCTTCAGGTAATCAAACTACTATCAATCTTTTATTGTATCATACTTGAGGAGCTGCTAATCAAATTCATCAATTATCAGGATTTTTGATATATTTTAACATTTCTTTTCAGATATTCACATATTTTTTAATTTCATTGATTTTTATTTCTTCAGAAACCTTCCTTAAAATCTCATTTGTATTTCATTTTTCAATCTTTAACATAAAATTTACTTAAATTCATTTAAAATAGCTACTAGATATAGTATAGCAGAAAAATACTATAATACAAATATAATAACTACTATGTTTCTGAATAATCTTTTTTAGACATTTTAGATTTTAACTGGACCATAGTTTCTCATTTAGAATACATATCTCTATATGCATCAACTATATTTAGTATTTTTCTAGATTTTTGTAAAGAATCTGGTGCAAAATCCATCCTTAAGGTTTGTGCATTTCATGCAGTTTGTATTAATATAGTTCAATAATTAAGTATATTAGCAAAAAATCATTTTGTTCTAGAATTAACTTCCTGAACTTGTCATAAATTACATTCTGAAACTGTTCTGTTTAAAAAAGCTATTTGTTCAACTCAGATTATTCTATTATTAGTAATGATATACATATCAAGTTCATGATTTAACCGTTCAACATATAAAAACAACAAAAAGAATAACCACAAAATAACACAAGAAAAAAACGACAACAAGCTAAAAGAAAATAATCCAAGAATTAATAATGTTATTACTATCATAAAAAAAACATAAAGTCATAACATCAAAAAAATAATCCAATGTCTTTTTATAACCATATCAATCTCTTCTCAAGGTCTCATATTCTCAAGCTTCAATTTTTTCATAAAATTTTGAGTAAAAAATATTATACTTACAAAAAGTATAATACAATAAACCAAAAATTCAAATTTTTAAAAATTTGAATCAACAATATTGATAGTAAACAAAAAATATATTGTGATTTTTTTACTTTTTATTATAAAAAACATGATAATTTCTCGTATTCTTTTGTGTCTAAGTGAAGTTTTATTTTTCTTTTAGCTTAAAAATATTAATTAATTAAATTATTTTATTGAATTCATTTTAGTATAACTATCCATTTATTTCTTAGCTCTTCTCAAAATTACCAACAAATAAATAAAATACATTTTTTTTCAATAACTATATCATCAGGTACATTTCATGTAAAATTATTTTTTGATAATAATAATACATATATATTCTTTAAATTAAGAATTTTATTTGGAAATTCTCAACTAAATTTGTTTCTAGATAAATCTAGGTATTCTAGTTTTTTTAAATTTGATATTTCAGCTGGAAAATTTCAATTAAATTCATTTCATGATAAATAAAAGTATTTTAAATTTTCTAAATTTCAAATTTCTTTTGGTAATTTTCAAGTAAGATTGTTATTTGAAATATTTAATCTTTCTAATTTTTTTAAACTTCAAATTTCTTTTGGTAGTTCTCAGATTAAATTTTTTGAATTAAGATTTAATTCTTTTAAATTTACTAATTTTCATATTTCTTTTGGAATAATTCTATTATCATTAAGTACATAATTATCAATTCTCTTTATTTTACACCAGTATTTAGAATCTCAATTATAATTCGTGTAAAGAAAAAAATTATTTAGAATATCTGAATCTTTTTCTGTTAAATTTTCACATTTTTCTAGAAATATATTATCAAAATACTTAACTGGAGGTAAAAAATATTTAAATGCGACAAATAAAATACAAAATATTTGAGATATTATAACTAAAACTAATAACAAATTTTTAATTGTTTTTTTCATAAAGAGATTTTTTATATAATTAAAAGTGCTTAAATTAAACAAAACAAAGACAACAATTAATTCTTTCATGATAATTTCTCTTTTGTTTTTGTTTCTATTATAAAAATAATATGAGATTATATATATAAAGTCAATTTTTTCATAATTTTTAAAAATTTGAATTTTTGTAAATTAATAGTATTATGTCTGAAAAGAATATAATACTAATTAATAATATTTTGAGTTTAGAAGATTTTGAACAAGATATTGAGTCATCTGAATCGTGAAATAATTCTTGAATTGAAGTTTCAGAAAAATTCAAAGAATCATTTAAAAAGTCGACATCTTGAATAAAAAGAACAAAAAAAGATGAGAAAAAAGCTAAAAAATATGATTTTTTATTGGCTAATTTTTTGGTAAAAATAATTTTAGATAAGAAATTTTCACCCATAATAGAACCACTACTTAAATCACTAAAAGCTTGATATCCATCAAACTTTATATTATGAATAATTTCTTTAGTAAAAATAGAAATAAGCGATAATATAAGAGAAATTTCATGAAAAGAAAAAATAGAGTTTAGTTATTTACCTGACAAAATTATTGAATTTGATGACAATAATGTAGATAGTGAAATTAGAAATAGAATTAATTTCTGGATTGAAGATATAATAGATATAACATCTATAGAGTACTCTTCATTAGTAACAAAACAAATAATAGATTTACTATGAGAAAATGATAAAATTATACTTGATTTTACAAAAAATGTTTTTACTTTTTTCCTATTTCAATTAAATATCAACATAAATTCAAAAAAATCCGAAAATATTTCAAAATTTATATTAAATGATTTAAAAAAATCTCTAAATAATTTGAAGATTGAAGAAATATAAAATATCACTACTACCAAAAATTCTTTAAAATGGCTATTTTTAGACGAATAAAAACAACAAAAAAATTGAGTTATAAAATTAATACTTGACTTATTAAAAGTATTAAATAGAATCCACTAGCAAAAACAAAAATAGTATTTTATGCAAATATAAGAAGTTTGCAATTTTTTAGTTCAATAATTAAATTAAATGGGCAAAATAACTCCTTTAAATAAGGTAAGAAATATATGAATAATAGCACATATTGATGCTGGTAAAACAACTGCTACAGAGAGAATTTTATACTACACAGGTAAAATCCATAAAATTGGTGAAACTCATGATTGAGAATGAACAATGGACTGGATGGAACAAGAGCAAGAAAGAGGTATAACAATTACTTCTGCTGCTACAACTTGTTTTTGGAAAGAACATCAAATTAATATCATAGATACTCCATGACATGTTGATTTTACAATTGAAGTAGAAAGATCTTTAAGAGTACTTGATTGATGAGTTGCAGTATTTGACGCATCTCAATGAGTAGAACCTCAATCTGAAACTGTTTGGAAACAATCTGATAAATATTCAGTTCCTAGAATCGCATTTGTAAACAAAATGGATAAAATGGGATGAGATTTTGATATGACTATTGATTCTATTAAAAAAAGACTTGCATGAAATAAAGTTGTTGCTATTCAATATCCTATTGGAAAAGCTGAAACTTTTGAAGGTATAGTTGATATAGTTGAGATGAAAGCATACCACTTTGAATGAGATTCATGAGAAAAAATCACTGAAATAGATGTTCCTGAAAATATAAAAGATAAATGTGAAGCTTACAGATTAGAATTGATGGAAAAAGTAGCTGAAATGGATGAAGAATTAATGAATAAATACTTTGAAGCTGGAGAATTAAGTGTAGAAGAAATTAAAAAAGGACTAAGAATAGCTGTTTGTAATAATGAATTATATGCTGTTACATGTGGTTCAGCTCTTCAAAATATTTGAGTACAAATGGTTATAGATGCTGCCGTAGAATATCTACCTTCACCATTAGATGTAAATGAATGAATGATAGCAGTAAAAGATGTTGACTCTTGAGAAGAATTAAAAAAATTACCTATTTCTGCAGATTGATCTTTAGCTGCACTTGCGTTTAAAGTTGCAACAGATCCTTTCGTTTGAAAATTAATATTTACTAGAGTTTATAATTGAACTCTAAAATCAGGTTCTTATATATACAATGCCTCTACTGGTAAAAAGGAAAGAGTTGGTAGATTATTACAAATGCATTCAAATTCAAGACAAGAAATAGAAGAAATAACTGCCGGTAATATTGGTGCAGTAGTTGGTTTGAAAGATACTAAAACTGGTGATACAATATGTGATTTAAACGATAAATTTTTAGTTGAATCTATTGAATTCCCTGAACCAGTTATATCAATCTCAGTAGAACCAAAATCAAAAGCAGATCAAGAAAAAATGGCTATTGCATTAAATAAATTAGCAGAAGAAGATCCTTCATTTAAAGTGAAAACTGATGAAGAAACTGGTCAAACAATAATTTCAGGTATGGGAGAATTACATCTTGATATTATTGTTGATAGAATGAAAAGAGAATTTTCTGTTGAATGTAATGTTGGTTCTCCACAAGTTTCTTACAGAGAAACAATTAAAAGTATCTGAAAAGATATTGAGCATAAATATTCTAAACAAACTTGAGGTAGAGGTCAATATGGTCATGTAGTTATAACTTTTGAACCATATAAAGAATTAGATGAAGAAGATATTGCTAATAATTTAAAAGAAAAACCTACTAATAAATTTGTTAACAAAATAGTTGGAGGTGTTATTCCTAAAGAATATATTCCTGGTGTACAAAAAGGTCTTGTAGAAGCTTATAATAGAGGTTTTGTTGCTGGTTATCAAATGGTTGATATTAAAGCAACTCTAACTTTTGGTTCATTCCATGAAGTTGACTCTAGTGAATTATCATTCAAACTAGCAGCAAGTAAAGCTTTTCAGGAAGCTTGTAAAAAATGTCAAGCAACACTACTTGAACCAATAATGAAAGTTGAAGTAAATACTCCTGAAGAATATATGGGAGATATAATTGGACAAATAAATAGTAAAAGAGGTAGAATTGAAGAAATGGGTCAAAGAGGACAAGCTAAAATAGTAAGTGCTTTTGTACCATTGTCTGAAATGTTTGGTTACATGACTGAATTAAGATCAGCCTCTCAAGGTAGAGCAACTTACTCTATGGAATTTGATCATTATGAAGAAGTTCCAGCAAATGTTGCTACAAAAATAAGAGAAGAAAGATGATTTAAATTACCTGAAGAAGATTAAAAAAACAAAAAAAGATACTTGATTGTATCTTTTTTTTTGTTTATATTTTGATAAATAAAGTTATTTATGGTAGAATTAAATAATAAAAAATAATATTAATTGTATGGCTGAGATACCTGGATTTGATAAAAGTAGTTATATGTCTACCAAAAATAGTATTGATTGATTAAATAAGTCTTCTAACGAAAATAACTTTAATATTGATATTAGAAGGGAAATAGAAAAAGAAAAAAAGTCTATAATTGATATGTCTAATTTAGAACGTCTAGAAATTACTTATAGCATTAATACAAATAACTATTTAGCAAATAAAACAAAATATACA
>PDTW01000026.1 GCA_002749055.1 Candidatus Altimarinota bacterium
TCTTTCTGATCCTCATTTTATATCAAGAGATGGAATATTTTCATTTTTCCATTTTAACGTATTTATATCAAATGAATAAATCTCATTTCAAGCATAATCTTGATGTCATCCACCCCAAATTATTAACTTTTTTCTCAATTTATCGTAAGCTCATCAAGACCGTGCTCAAATAATTGCTTTAGGACCACTCCATCATCTTACTTCCTTAAATCAATACGGGTGAATAACATCTTTCATTTTTGAGTTAGGAACTTCATACCATGTTCATGGTTTTATATCATTAACATCCTCAATACTTCAATTTGAACTAGCATTTTCATCTTGATTAGAGTTATCTGACCCAGTATTGTCATCTTGGTTAGAATTGTCTGAATCAGTATCGTCACCTTGGTTAGAGTTATCTGACCCAGTATTGCTATCTTGATTAGAGTTATCTGAACTGTTATCAGTATTATCATCAGTATTATTGTCAATAACTTCAACTCAATTTATTCATACATTATAACCATTATTAATTTCAGTTTGTTCAATAGTTCTTGGAACAATACTAAATTCTGGATAAAAACTATAATCTTGTTTTGGATCACGAGTTTGATAAGTTCTCCATGCATTTTTTGCTCAACTAATTCAGCTATCAACTGCATAAGCTAAGGCTGGTTGCATATTTGCTCAATATCATATATGAGAAGTTGGATATCACACCATTTGCAGAGCTTTTATTTTTCTTTTATAAATTCATTCTCTCCATTTTTTCATTTCCTTAGAACCACAACTAAGAGTTTTTAATTGAACTCATTCTTCATTTTCTTGATTTCACATTGTTACATTATATACCTCACCAAAAGTATTGTAGTATTCTTTTGTCTCAGGGTTTTTAACAAATAGTTTATAAGTTGAAGAATATAACCAACAGAAGTTAGGATCATTTATTAATCCAGTAACAAATTTAGATTTCCATTTTAATAGTTTATCTGAGTTTTTTATTCATAAATCATTTAAATATCATATAGATTGTGTAAAAAAGTTATCCATCCAAGGAGCCATTCAAACATTTTCTCATTTAGAATTTGTATATCACAATCATCAACCATATCAAATATTTGTCCATCCTAATGTTGGAGCATCAGGATTATCAGTAAGCTTTTCATTAAAATAATTTATATTATTGTCTAACTTTTCATTAAAATAAGCTTTTTGAGGATCTAAATCTGGCAAAATAAAAGCAGCTTGACCAAGTGTTCTCATGGCCCAAGCTTCTCAACGAACTTGATTAGATTTTAGTAATCATTTCTCAAACTTTCTGTAATGAGCATTCATATTTAAAAGATTGAAATTTGCCCAAAATTTTAATTCTTCAAGGTGATAATAATCTCATGTAATTAAATATGGAATAAATGAAAAACTTGGTTGATGTGCTGTATCTGCTACATAAGGAGTTTTACATAATTCTTTAGTTGAACATTTAGCTCTTGCTTCACTTTTTTTTGTTTTCTTATTAATTTTATCACCAGGAGTTCACAAAAATCATAAATAAGGATAATCATCAATAAGAACAATATTATCTGTTTTTTTATCTCTGAAGTGTATTGACCATGATCATGCACGAGATGCTCAATGTAATAAATTATATTTTGCTTTGGGATTTTGAGTAAGAATGTACAAGGCTGCTTGACCTGTTTCTAATCAAATATCAGGACGTCAACCTGCCATTCACATAGCAGTAGTTGTTGAAAGTCATTTTCACATTGGCTCACCATAGCTTCAAAGCATTTTTTCATAATATGAATCTATTTTATTTGTTTTTATTTTAACAGATCTGTCATAATTTGGTACTGTTTTTGTTTCAATTAAATAAGTTGTATCGTGTTTAAAATCAATTTTAGGAACATTATTTTTATCCCAAAACTTAGTACGCCATCTAGCATGATGATAGTGAGTTAAATCATCCCTAGAATACATTATATTTCATGTACTATCTTTAAACCTCACATCATAAGTAAAGTTTTGTGGATCTTTTTCATATGTCCAATTATTTTCTATAGTTATATCACTTAAAATATAATCAGTATTATTATATGCACGAATAGAAAAACGAGCTGTTAAATGTGGGTGTTCTACATTATTAGTATCTACAAATGGCATCATAAGTATCCATTCATTTACAAGGTCTCAAGAAAGCCATCTTAACTTTACTCAATTTTTATTATATGCATCTAAAGTTGAAGCATGAAGTTTTTTTCAATTTTTTATATCTATTTCAACACTTGAATTAAATCAACTAGAAATTATTTTATTTATATCGATTGAATTTGAATTACTTTCATTTCAATCAATAGCAAACATTTCTAATCTATTTCCATTAGCACTTAAATCATTAATTAATGCTGTAACAATAGCATGTTTTAAAGATCAATCAGGATATACCGATTTCGGATTTATTTGATAGAGTATACTTGATTGGTCTCATTTACTAACTGAAAGCTTCTTACCAAAAGGGATATCTCATTTTTTAAATACCTGTCCAAAAGTAATAGGTATATTTTTTAATTGAGTATTTGAAGCATTATCTTTTGGATAAACATATACTCATACAATAGCTGGAGAATCATCTGATGCAAATGTATAATTATTACTTAAACTAAAAAATAAGCTATAAAAAGTTATTACAACTATAGTAAATATTTTACTTATAGCTGTATTATTGTAATTTATCATAATTTTTATTTTTTATATAATATTGAAATAGTTTATATATGATACAATATATATATTGTATCGTCAAATAAAAAATATAAAAAGTGAAGATAAACATTAAATAAAGTTAAATATTACCCTTAAAAATCTTTTTGAATTGAAAACTTTTTGAAAAATAAATTTAGTAAATTTAAATCCAAAACCTCTATTTTTTTGATAAAACTAATACTCCTTTATAAATTTTTTTGGAGAAACTACAAAAATAGAGCCAAATTCAATTGATTTATTTTAATTTTTATTTAAAATATCCTAGATTTTTATTTATATAGATTTTAAAAACATGAAAATTGAAAAGTTAAACGTTATTAGCAAAAGATATACTTACTTTATTATTTCGGGAGTATTAATATTTGTATCTTTATTTTTATTATTATGAACTAAACTAAATTTATGAATAGATATGACAGGTTGAACTCAAGGAGAATATTCTTATACAAACTTGAATATATCTGAGGCAAGAATTGAAATTGATAAAATTAGTGAAGATATAAAATATGAATCTAAAGAGATAATAAATTCAACAAGTTTATATAAAATATCTTGAGAAAATAAGATAAATGTTGTAGTTTGATATGATAATTCTATTGAAACTAAAGCTTTGGAGGAATTAAAAAATAAATTCAGAAATAAGGTACTAAAGACATTAGTCAAAATTGATAATAGTATAGTTGAAACTCAATACATAAATATCTGAAAAAGTTTTTGAGATTATATAAAAGATACTGCAATATTAACTCTATGAATTGCAATAGTTTTTATTGCATTATATATTTCATGGGCTTTCTCTTGAATTGCTTCTTGAATAAGCACATATAGTTTTTCTTGAATAACAATTATAACTTTGTTTCATGATGTTATAATATCAACTTGACTATATATATTGTTCTCAATATTCTTCCCAGAATTTAAAATAGATACTTTTTTTATAACTGCATTATTAACAATATTAGGTTATTCAATTAACGATACAATAGTTGTATTTGACAGAATTAGATCTAATTTAGAAAAACATGTAAAAAATAAATTAAGTTTAGAAAAAATAGTAGATATGTCAGTTTTACAAACTCTTAAAAGAAGCCTTTACACTTCTTTAACTCTACTATTTGTACTTATAACTATATTATTTTTTGGTCCAGAAAGTATTTCATGATTTACTTTGGTTATGATTTTCTGAACAATAGTATGAACTTATTCATCAATCTTTATTGCTTCTCCATTACTTTATGAAATGAACAAAAATAAAAAACTATGAATCTATAAAAAGAAAGAAATAAATATAGAAGACAAAATAGTAGTATAAAAAAGAGGCTTTATGAATAAGAAAGTAGGTGATAAAGAAATAATACTTAAATTATTAAGTACTTTTAAAGATAGTATTTGAACAAAAAAATATTATCTTGTTTTTATTTTCTGATTTTTAACTTCTATAGTTTCTATATTAGAGCCATTTCTTTTTATCAAAATAATACATTATATTGAAGAATTTTATAAAACATGAGCTTTTGATATAAAAAAGTTATGATTTTATATGATATATTGGTGAGTTTTTATAGCATTTTATTTATTATTAACATACATAAATAGGTATTATTTTATAGATAAAAGTAATTTAAAATATTACGTTTATGTATTTAAAAAATATTCCAAAAAAATATTAAGTATAAGTTACTGAGATTTTCTAGGAAAAAAAGCATGAGAGTTATATTCTAGACTTAATAAATGAATCAAGGATAGCTTCGGGCTTTTATTTTTCTTTTTTATGGAAATAATAAGAAGTATGTCTTGAATTATTTTAGTTATTATAGTTTTATTCATAGTTAATCCTATAATGACAATAGCAAGTATATCAATGTTGCCTGTAATGATATTTATGTGAATGTTTTACAATAAGAGAACTGTAGAATTACAAAAAGAGATAAATGATTTTGATGATAAAAACTATTGAATTTTAGCAGATTCAATAACTAACACATATTTAGTAAAAAATTTAATTCTAGAAAAAAAATTTTTTTCTTTATTGAGTAAAAATATAAGATTATCTTATGATAAACAATTAACTGTTTCAAAAAGATGGTCTTTTCTTGATATATATACTTGAGTATTAGTTATGATATCAAGAGTAATAGTTATATTAACTGGTTCATACTTAATATCAATTTGAAAATTATCATTATCAATGTTATTTTTATACTTTTCATTTATATGATGGATTTATTTTCCTCTAAGTTTTGTTTTTACAAAATTAAGACATATAAAGGAGCAATTAACAACAGTGTGAAAATTTTTTGAAGAATTTGATAATCTTGAATTAGAAAAAGGTATAAATTATGATGAAAATATAAAAAAATATAATACAAAATGAGATATAGAGTTTAAAAATGTAGAATTTTGATATTCAAAAGATAAACTTATTTTAAAAAATATTAATTTTAAAATTAATGCATGAGAGAAAATCGCATTTGTTTGAAATACTTGATCATGAAAATCAACAATTATTAATTTAATATTTAGATTGTGGGAAATAAATAAATGAGAAATATTACTTGATTGAAATAATATAAAAAATATTAACAAATCACATCTTAGAAATAGTATTTGATTAGTAGCCCAAGACAACTCATTATTCAATCTGTCTATTAAAGAAAACTTACTTTTTGCAAAAGAAGAGGCTAGTGATGAGGAAATAAAAAATGCTTTGACATTAGCAAATGCAGATTTTGTATATGACCTAAAAGATTGAATTGATACTGTTATATGAGAAAGATGACTAAAACTAAGTTGATGAGAAAAACAAAGATTAAGTATTGCAAGATTATTTTTAAAAAATCCTGAAATAATAATTCTTGATGAAGCTACTAGTGCTCTTGATAATAAAACTGAGAAATTAATACAAAAAAGTATTGATAAACTTCTAAAATGAAAAACATCTATTATAATTGCTCATAGATTGTCAACAATAAAAAATGTAGATAAAATATTTATGGTTGAAGATTGAAAAATAATTGAAAGTTGAAAATATGATGAATTAATAAAAAAATGATGAAAATTTAATGAACTAGTAAACCCTGAACATTTAATTTTAAACTAAAGAAAAATGATAAATCATCTTTGAATAATAATGGATTGAAATCGTAGATGGGCTAAATCAAAATGTTTACCTGCAATTTCATGACATAAAGCTGGCGCAGATAATGTTGTAAAAATTACTGAACTGGCTAAACAAAAGTGAATAAAATATCTCACTTTATGGGCTTTATCAACTGATAATTTAAAAAAAAGACCTGAGAAAGAAGTAAGGTGACTTATTAAATTAATAAATAACATTGAAAAATTCTTATGAAAAATGTTAGATGGAGATCTAAAATTTGAAACTATATGAAATATTAATCAATTACCAAAAGAATCTCAAGATGTACTAAAAAGGGTTAAAGAAAAAACAAAGGATAATAATTGAATAACTCTTATAATTGCATTAGTATATTGATGACAAGATGAAATAATAAGAGCTACAAAAAAAATAATAGCCTCATGAATAAAGGCAGAAAATCTAAGTAAACAAGAATTTAGAAAATATTTAGACACATCCAAGTTCCCTAACCCTGATATAATAGTTAGAACTTGATGAGACATTAGACATTCTTGATTCTTACTTTTTGATAGCGAATATAGTGAATATTATTTCACAGAAAAAAAGTGGCCAGAATTTGATGAAAACGAACTTGATAAAGTAATAGAATACTTTAATAAAAGTAAAAGAAATTTTGGTAAGTAAATAAAAACTTTTACTTGCTATAAAATCTTTTTAAATTGGCTTAAAAACCAAAATTATTAATCTAATTATAGATAATTTATAATTAAAATTATACTTTAATAAAAATAACAAATGAAAAAACAAAATAAAAATGCCTTTACCTTAGTAGAGTTAATAGTAGTAATAACAATATTAGCAATATTGTGAACAATAGCATTTATAAGTTTACAATGATATAGCAGGGATGCAAGAGATAGTAAAAGAGTAGCAGATATAGATAATATAAAAAAAAGTTTGGAGCTTTTTAAATTAAATAGTTGAAAATATCCAACTCCAGATAATGCAGAGGATGTTACATATTCTTGAGCATTACTATGGAAACAATGAATTATTTCAGATAATGTTCTAGCAAATTTATCAAGAAATTTAAATGAAAAACCTATAGATCCATTAACTGAAAAAGAATATATATATTCTACATTACATAATAATAGTCAGTATGAAATATTAAGTTTATATGAATGAAATTTAGGACCAGATAAAATAAAAATAGATGGAACATATAATGGTTTATTTGTAAGAAATTGACAATATATAGTACCAACACCAAGTATAATAACAAGTGAAAGTTTACCACTTGTTATTGGTACCACAACAATCTCATCTCAAGTAGTAAGTTGATGAAAAAATATACCAGATGTTTGACATCCAATAGAAAAACAATCTACTTGAGCTTTAAACTTTCCAAATTTTGAAGTATATACTTGAACAACAATTACATCAAAATCAACAGAAACAGAATTATTAAATGTATATAATACAATAGCAAATACATATAGTGGTTCAAGTCTATCAAACAATAAAATAATATCAGATTTACTATCAAAAACAACAGATGAAGAAAAAGTATCAATAACAGAAACAATAGTATTAAATAAAAATAAATATGTAGCTACAAATAATGATAGTAATGATACAGTTACATACTGAGATTGGAGAGATGTAGATCCAAATTGTGATAAACCAGATATAACAATTTGAACACAAACTTGGGCATGATGTAATTCAACTATATGAACATGAATGGAATTTATAAATAATAGTACAGACTCATGTTATGATTATGAATGAAATAATTGACAATCTTGTACAAATGAAGAAAATTTAAGTACAGCTAAAGAAAATACCTGGAATTCTACTTATGGTATAAATAATATATGGTGAAAACTATATACATGGGGAAATGCAAGAAATACAGCTTGTGAAAATTGATACCATCTACCAAGTGATGAAGAATGGTATAATTTAGAAGTAGCTTTATGATCAACAGATAGAAGTACAAATTGAGAGTATTCATGAATAAAGTACTGACGGTATTCAGATTGATTATGATGGAAAAACTATACATCAAAAAATGCAAGTAACAATTTAGTAAAAGCTCTTGGGTTACCTTTAGCAGGTTACCGTGATACTGATGGTTCTACATTCGGCAGTCGTGGTCGTTATATATATTTATGGTCTAATACATCTAGTGGGACTAATACATATTACAGACTCTTACGTTGGGATTATTCTAAGGTATTCAGAGGTATAAATAGTCAAAATTATGGTTTTTCTGTTAGGTGTATAAAAGATTAGTTTTTATTTTTAGTAAAAAATATTTAGAATTATTGTAAATAACATAATATATAAATAACCCAAGAAAAACTAGATCAGTTTATTTCTCTTTGAAAGTTCATGAACATATAGTGAAAAATTAAAGAAGGGGGAAATGATATTATAAATTTTATACTTATAAACTAACTTCATCTTTTTTTATTTCTTAATTACACACTTATAAAAGGGGCAAAAACTAGTCTGTTATTCTGGTTTTTAACAAAATCTTCTTTCAAAAAATCAAGATTTAATTCACTTCTATATCATGAATTTCATCTTTGAATCATATTGTAACCAATTGTTTTAACTTTATATGAAATATCATATTTACTACAAGTTCTAGGACATATATCATCAGTTGCATACATAGCTCTAGTTGGGTTTTCTATTCAAGAGGTATCACATAATCTTCAAGTAAATATTAATGCCCAAGGATAATATAAGTCTATTCAAATATCTTTTTGTGAGCTAAAAAGGTCTTCCCTTTTTTCCATATAATCCAATGCAACTCTTTCTACTGAGAATTTTTTTAAGAAATCTTGAAACAAGTCCAAACTAACTTCTGAAGAATTATAAAATTTTATTTGCCACTTAACTATCTCATCTCTTAATCTTAGTTTCTCTTGTTCTGGCTTATTTTTTATAAGATCTCATGCTGGATGAGCTTCATATCAATATGTATCTATTAAAGGTGTTTTTAATATTTTATGTATCAATCTTCAAAAGACTGGTTTAAGATTGGTATATTTTTTATTAATAACTCTCAAAACTCAAAAATCATTAACTACAACCTCTATAGGATTTTTTATATTTAGAGAATTCAAATATTCTAGACTCTCTTCTAGAAATCACATCATTTTATCTCATACATAAGGTGTAACGAATGTGAAAGTTCTAACACAATGAGGTGGAAAATTTTTGTTAAATATTTTAAACTGATTTATTGCCTCTATAATATCTTTTTTATAAGCAGATAGATATTCACAATTATCACTTCAATAATAAATTCAGTCTATTTTATCAAACACTTTTTGTCATAATTTTCTTTTAATTTCTCTTATAGACATAAAATTCACTTCATATTGTGGTGAAATATTTTCAGCCAATTCTCATGGAAAATTCTGGACAAAAAAATTAGCAAGCTCTCTATCTCATTTTCACATTGATAATAAATATCACTCATTTAATAATTTAAAATACTCTATATTTGTTCAAAGATGAATGTATAACTGCATAAAGGATATTAATAAATAAAATCGGTTTTTATAATTTTGTTAGCAAATTTCTTACTATTAGATGATTCTCTTATTGAAACTACTTCTATAGATTCAGCAAATCTCTCTATAATTTCTTCAAAACAAACTTCTACTCATTCAAAAGAAACTAATTCATATATATTTCATTCTACTTTATTATTTAATAGAACTATTTTTCATTCTCATTCAATAGTAATATCAGAATCAATTATTTCTCATAATTGAGAAAAATCATCAATCAGATCTTTGGAAGTTTCAAGTTCTGTTTTTCAGAAAGTAAAAACATTTATTGTTCAATCTTCCATATAAGTTTCTAAAAACTCATATTTTAAAATTGAAGTATCAATTTTTCATTTAAATGTTATATTTCAAGAGAATTTTTTAAGTTTAGCAGTTGATTCTTTATTTTTAGGCATTTTTCTAATTATTATTTTCTAAAATCTTTAATAATTTTCATTCATCGTTTAATTTCACAATGTCTGTATATCATCAAAGTAAATTCTCTTTTTTTAGATCTCAAGCAAATATTTGGGGAACCGTCATCATTCAAGAAATTGAAACAATTTCTTGAAGTTTTCAAGCATCATTTGATACATCGATTTCTTCATACTCAAATCATAATGACTTAATTAAGCCTTTTGCCATATCACAATATGGACATACATCTTTTGAAACTATTTTAATCATTTTTATTTTTTATCTAATAAATTATTTTTCTTTTTTATTTTATCTTTTTTATTTGAAAATACAAAAAATAAAATACCCAAAATAAAAACAGGTCAAACTGATAATCACAAAAATTTTAGTAACTCCATTTTTTCTTATATTAAGATATTAAATTTTTATATAATAAGTAAAAAAACAACTTTTAATATAATATATATTATATAATTATCTAAATAAATCAAAATAAAAAGAAAGGCTCTATTTAGAGCCTTTCAAACTTAATAAAAAATACTTATTAAAACCATAATTAATTGCAAGGTGAAACAATAACAGTAGTTTTATCAGTGGAAATATTATATTGTTCTACATCATTCAAATCTGTTTCTTGAAAAACATTTGTAGGATAGTCCATAGAAATTTCTTATTGATTTTTTTTGTTAAAAATATAAAATAGATTTTAACCTCTAACCAAAATAATTATGTATAGTATAATATTTATTATATTTTTAGTTTTATCTTTTTATTCTTTCAATTTATTTTTAATATCTAATAATATAATTTTTCTTTTTGTAGCTTTTATATTTATTATACTGCTATCTTTTGTATTTACTAAATTATATAAAAAGAAAAAAAGTCTTTATTTTTCACTTTTATTTATAGTTTTATTTTTTCTATATATATTTGTTTATTCATACATACCTATAGATAACAATAAAAAAGATTTCTCAAAAAGTTTTTATTCCTCAGATAAATACAATAATTATGTTGTATGTTTAGAAAAAGAGTGTATTAATGATGATAATTTCAAAAAAGATATTGAATATATTAAGTATGCTATCTGAAAATCATCTAGTGTATCAAATATAATTAAGTTAAATTCAAATTTAAATAAATTTGAAAAAAAATTATCATCAACTTGATATAAATTAGATAATAAAATAGATTTTGATTATCCTACATTTGTAGATAATTTTTTAAATATTTTATACTTACAAAAAGTTTCTAACATTGATTTCAGAAATAATTTATTTTTTAACAAAGAGCAATATTTATCTTATCTGAATAAATTTTATTTATTTTCATATAATAATATTATTTCAAATAATGGAAATAAGATAAAAGAAAATACATACTTTGCTATTCCAAATAATCCATTTTATTATCTTGTAAATAGAAGATATGTGTACAACAGATTTTTTATTAATAACGATGTTATGAATTCAAATTATTTAATTATGGAAAGTATAAAAAATACTATAAATAATATAAACAAAAATAATTACAAAAAAATGAAATAAACTTCATTTTTTTGTAATTAAGGAACATCTTTCACTAAACTTCAAAATCAAATCATTACTCTACATTAAAATACTTAAACTCATCTGCTCAATAATAATCTGGCCAATTTTCACAATAATATTCATACATCCTGTTTACTCTATCTTGAGGTAATTCTTCAAATCACAAAGATTTTATTTCTTGCCTTATTTCTTTCTTTATTTTATCTAAATCTTTTTCATTAGGAACAACTCTCTCAAATTCAGCTAAATATCAATATCAACTATTCTTATCAACACATATAGTATAATCTTTATAGCTATACTCTTCCCTAGTTCTTGACCATTTAGAGCCATATGGAAATCAACTATCCAAGATAAGTTTATCTAATTCATCAATTGAAATATCCAAAAATGCTTCAAATTCTATTCTTCAGGTTCAATTTATACTATTTGTTTCATCAATTGATGCTTTTATAACAAATATCACTTTTTCATCAGCTTTTCTAGTTCTGACAGAAAAACTTTTTCACACTTTAATAATATGCTCAAGCTTTTTATATTCTTCTTCTTTTAATACAGATTTAAAGTTTTGTTTTAATTTCTCAAAATCACCATTATCAAAATAATGATTTAATTGAGAATTTTTTCAAATTAAAACTACATCTCAATTATCATTAAGAGACTTCATAAACAAATCTTTATTTTCTTCACTTTGTAACAATACTTTTACTTCTATTTCTATATTATTCATGATAATTCAATTAAAATATAATTATTATTAAAATCATCCAATATTAGCTATTTCTCATCTTAATAAAGGATGTGATTTATAATCAACTATTTCAAAATCCTCGTATTTAAAATCATCTATATTTTTTACTGAGTTGTTTATTTTCATTGTAGGGAAAGGAAAAGGCTCTCTAGTTAATTGTTCCTTAACTTGTTCAAAATGATTTGAGTAAATATGAACATCTCAAAAACTATGAACAAATTCTCATACTTCCAAACCTGTAACTTGAGCTACCATTTGTAAAAGTAAAGCATAACTTGCAATATTAAAAGGAACACCTAAAAATGAATCAGCACTTCTTTGATATAATCATAAATTTAATTTATTTCATTTAGTAACTGCAAATTGAAATGTAGTATGACAAAAAGGAGGAACTTCATTAGCATTATTAGCTGATGCCATAGCGTATATAAAATCAGGATTCCATCAAGATACAACATAAGATTTTCTAAAAGGTTTTTCTTTTAGTCATTTAATAACCCATGCTAATTGATCGATTTCTCTTCAATCAGAAGCTGGCCATCTTCTCCACATCTTTCAATAAACAACTTTCAAATCTCACCAATTTACAACAAAAGGATCATCTTCTGGAAGCTGTTTTAACTTATCAATAAAATCTTCTTGACTTAAATATTTCTTTCAAGCTTTTATTAATTCTTTTCTATATCTTTTATAAGACCATTCATCCCATATATGAACATTATTATCTACTAAATATTTTATATTTGTACTACCACTTAGAAACCATAAAAGTTCCACTATTATTCATCTTAAAAAAGTTTTTTTAGTTGTAATAAGAGGAAAACCCCTTGTTAAATCAAATCTTATTTGTCTTCAAAAAACAGACCTGATAAAAGGTGGTTTTTCTCCCTTCTCTTTATATTCATTTAAAACTTCTGGAGTAAAAAATAATTCTTTATCACTACCATTTTCAATTATATCTTGAAGTAAATCTAAATATTGGTACTCAGGATGTTTGTTTGTCATAATTTATATAAATTATATAATATTTTTATATTTATAAATCAAAATTATAGTTATAAAATCATCAAAATCAAAATGTTATTTATATTTCATTATCTTCAAATCACTCATCTTCTATAAGATTTTTGTTATTAAGAGCAAGAGTAGCTAACTCATCACATCTTTCATTTTCTTTATGCCCATTATGTCATTTAACCCAATTGAAACTTACATCATGTTTATCTAATAATAAAAGTAATTTTTCCCATAAATCAGAATTTAACGCTTTTTTATTTTTAGTTCTATACCAGTTATTAGATCTCCATTTTTCTGCCCATCATTTTTTTATTCAATTAATTGTGTATTGAGAATCTGTATAGACTTGAACTCTAGATTTTTGTTTTAGTTTAGATAATCAAACAATAACTCATGTTAATTCCATTCTATTATTTGTTGATTTTTTATACCCTTTTGAAAATTCTTTTTTAATTCATTTATAACTAAGTATTACTCAATAACCTCATCTTCATGGATTAGGAACAGCTCATCAATCTGAATACAATTCAACTTCAGGTAAATTAAGATTATCATTCATATATTTTTTATTTAGAACTTATTTTAATTTATAAAGAACTATACTTTAAAATTTTCTTCTCATCTTTTGTATCTTCAAGTCTCTTCATATAATCTTGTTGGAGTATTTGATATTTTTGAAAATAAAAGCTGAGCTATTTCCATTCAAGGTCTCAATATAATTGGCACTTTATTTAGATTTGCTAATTCAAAAGTAATATTAAGAAAATGTCATGGATTTATAAGTCAAGCTGTATTATGAACTATTAATCATAATCTTGCAAGAGAACTTTTTCAACTTAGTTGGATTAAATAATTATTAGATCAAAAGCATTCTTTTGATAGTCACAAAACTGTTTCTCAGGGATGCAATATAAACTGTTCTCAATCCTTTATGTTGATTTCATGATAATCAGGATATATTTTTTTGACAGGATCTATAAAAACAGATGAATTTCATTTTATAACTAAAAATTTATTTCACAACAATATATCATAACTAGTTTGTTGAAGTCTTTTTTCATCAAAATTAGATATTTTTATAGAACCATTTTGTACTTCTTTTTTAATTTCATTATCAGCTAAAAACATTTTTTTATATATTAATAAATATTCTTTAAAACAATATTTGTTTCTTCATTTTTAACTCATGCTATACAACTCATTAATTCTTCATCTCACAAAGGAAATCCTGGCTCTCATTTAAAATTTTTAATAATATTTTCTTTTCAAGATTCAATATTAAACATACAAGCTCAACATATTCAAATATTACAAGCTGAGTTAACTTCAATATTATTATCTTTTAATTGAGAAATAAGCTTTTTTCAGATATTTATTGGAAAAGATTTTAATATTTTATTATTTTTATCTTTTATAGTTATGTTTGCCATTAAATTATCTTAGTATTTATTATTTAAAAACTAATTAAAAAATTTTTTAATTCATAATATCACAAAATAAATTTTTCTATTAAACTTCAAACTGTGGATATAATATACCTGATTTCTTTTCTATTACAAAATCAGGCTTTTCATTAATCAAAACTTCTAATTCTCATTTTTCTAATCTATCTACATAATTATCTAATCATAGTGAAATGAATAATTCTCACATTTTCTTAGGGAAAAATGGATATAGGCTAAGTCATACTTGCCTTAATCATTCTGCTAAAACAAATAATACTTTTTTAGCCTCATTCTCGTCTGTTTTCATCAAAACCCAAGGTTCTTTTTCAGTAGTAAGTAAATTTAAACTATTTAAATATGAAAAACAGTGATCTAATGAATTTTTAATTTCTAATTTTTCAAAATCTTCTCTAAATAATCTTTTAAATTCTTTTAAATTAGAATCTGAGTTTCACTTATAATATAAAGAATTATTTAAATTTTTACACTTAAATTTTATTGAACCTTGAGGTTTTTCTAGTTTTCATCAAACCTTAATTGCCAATACAACAACCCTATTTAATAAATTTCATAAATTTTTAGAAAGCTTTGCATTATATTTTAATATCGCATTTTTTTTATCATAATTTCAATCAAATCATATACCAAATTCTCAAAGTAAAGATAAAGTAAGTAAATCTTTATTATACTTTTTTATATATTTAACTGGATCAATAACATTTCATAAACTTTTACTCATTTTTTGTCAATCAACCTTCAAAAATCAAGTTGATAATATTTTTTTAGGAAGATATAATTTATCAGAATCTAAATAATGAATAATATTATCTACTCATTTTTCTCATAAACCAAAGTAAGAAGCTAACATAGCTGGCCAATATATAGCATGAAATCTAATTATATCTTTTCAAACTACATGAATATCTGGAGGGAAAAAATCCCTCTCATCTTTAAAAGTTTCATTATTTTTGTCTCACGATTTACTATATCTACAAACAGTATAATAGTTAAATAATGCATCAAACCAAACGTAAGTTATATGGTCTTTATCAAAAGGCAAAGGAATTCAAAGTTTTGCATTTTCTCTACTTATAGAAAAATCTTCTAATCAGTCATATACAAAATCTTTAATCTTATTAAAAATAAAATGGGGTTCTAAAAAATCTGGGTTTTTATCATAAAATTCTTTTAACCAAGTTTCATACTTGGTTAATTTGAAAAAATAATTATTTTCCTTAATTTCTTCGGGTTCTTTTAAATGGTCAGGACAAACCATTTTTCATTCATAATCTATTAAATCCATTTTTTTCTTGAAAGCCTCACATCAATTACAATACATTCATTCATAAACTCATTTATATATATCTCAAGAATCATAACATTTTTGTAATACTTCAGAAACTAAATCAAAATGTCTTTTTTCTGTTGTTCTAATAAAGTCTGTATAATCTAACTCTAGCTCTTCCCAAATTTTTTTATGTTTCAAAGACATATCATCTAAAAAATCCATAGGTTTAATTCAAACTTTTTTAGCAGACTCAATTGTTTTTTGGCTATTCTCATCGATTCAAGTTGAAAATCTAACTTCATATCAAGATCCCCTTTTATATCTAGCAATTACATCAGCTAAAATAGAACTATAGGCATGTCAAATATGAGGTATTCAATTTCAATAATAAATCGGAGTTGTTATAAAGAAAGGTTTTTTCATAAAAAAATGATTAACAAAAAAAGTAATTTGTTAATCATAATAAAAAGATTTAATGATTTGTAAAGCAAAACTAAACATTTCTTTCCTCAATAATAAAATATTTATATTCTTTTAATTGTTTCCATTTTCAAAGGTAAGCTAACTTTGCCTGCTCTGACCAAGTTTCAATATACAAATTTGTTTTTACAATATTTGATTCATCTAATAACTCTTTTATTTCAAATTCATTCAGATTAGAAATATCTTTATAAGTTTTTATTCATTTACCATTCAATACTCTTTCTATTTCAGAATTAACTCATTTAATCTTTGTTAAATTATCTTTAGTAGAATATTTAGATTTGTTTGTAATTTTATAAGTATCTGATGAAATTATAGTCCTACCTAAATAAATTCACAAAAGAAACATTCATACAAGCAAACAATATTCTAAAAACTGTTCTCTATAAGTAAGAATTTTATATTCTCATTTTGATAATTCTGATAAATCATATATATCTAGACTAATATAAAGATATGATAATAAAAACCAAACTAACGATAAAAAAACCACAAAGTAAAAATTTATTCTATTCATAATGATATTTTAATATTTACAATAATTTATATTATTATAAAAAAATTAATATATTTGTCAATATGTATTGGTAAAATATATTACTAAATTATCAATATTACTAAAGATAATTTATAATTTACAAAATATTTAGAATTTCTTTTATCTCTAAAAAATATAAAATTATGGTTTAAAAGTATTTTTTTAAGATTTCTTTGATTTATATTCTTTTCAACATTTGATACAATAATTTGCTTCTTTAGCATTTTTTGTTTTACATCTTTTACAGGTTTTTTTTGTAAACCTATTTGGTCTTCATCTTTGCATTTCAAGTACATCCATAAAAACTAGTATAGTAACAGATGAAACAACAGCTAATAAAACTGGTCAGAGAAATATTAAAACAGATCATATAATTCTTCATATAGGTGTTATTGGATACATATCTCAATATCATACCGTTGTCATTGTCACAATTGCCCACCAAAGAGACTTAGGAATAGAAGAAAACATTTCAGGATTAGCCTTATTTTCTGCATGAAATATAAAAACAGAAATAATCGTTAATACTATAACAAACAATATAACAATACCTCTATACTCATTTTTATAATCTTTAAGAGCCCTTAAAAATCAGACAATAACAGGTAAATGTTTTGCTAACTTTAAAACTCTAAATACTCTCATTATTCTTAGTACCTTTAATACTTCAGCAGCTATAAAACTTGAAAATAATATTCATATAAAGAAAGGAAGAAAAGCTAATAAATCAATTATATTCAAAGGATATTTAACAAATTTAAACTTTTTTCTCGCTCTAGTAAAACGATACAAATATTCAACTAAAAAAACAGAAGATATAAAAAAATCTACCAAAAAAAGTTCTTTTTTATAAATTATTCAAATATCACCAAAGCTTTCTATTACTAATACTAAAACTGAAACAATAACTAAAAAAACTATTGTATTACTTAAAAAAACTCAAAGTCTATTATTTGGATCATCTAAAATATTTTCATAAACTCACTTATCATAATATAAAGTAAATCTATCCTCTATTTTTAAAAATAATCTTTTAAACATAATATATATAAATATTAGTTAGTATTTCTTTTTATTTTACCATTTATAACAAAAAAAACCAATTTTTTAGTCTTTACAAATACAAAAAAGTTTTTATTATTGTTAATAATTATTATTAATAATAATAAAGTCAAAAATGTGAATTGTTGAAGAATTAGAAAATAATATTGATATTGTAGAGTTAGTACAAAAGTATACTAATTTAAAAAAAGCATGAGTCAATTACAAGGCTATATGTCCTTTCCCTTGACACAATGAAAAAACACCTTCTTTTATGGTATCTCCTCCAAAACAAATCGCATACTGTTTCGGTTGTCATAAATGATGATGAGCGCTTAAATTTATAATGGATATTGAAAGTTGCGAATTTAAAGAAGCTCTTGAAATACTTTGAAATATGACTTGAATAAAGGTAAATACTAATTTCAAGCCAGAAAATACTGAAATGAAAAAAAGTATTTATTCTCTTTATAAATCAGCTGTTAATTACTACAAGAATGCTCTTAAAAATTACCCAGATATAAAAAAATACTTGTTTGAAAGGTGATTGAACCAAGAAACAATAGATAAATTCAATTTCTGATATTCTGATAGTTGAATAGAATTGTATAATTATTTAAAAAATAAATGATTTGATGATAAATTAATAAAAACTTCAAATATTTTTGTTGATGAAAATCTAAAAAAAGATAAATTTATTAATAGAATAATATTCCCTATACAAAATCTTAGGTGAGACTTTGTAGCTTTCACAGCAAGAATAATATGAAAATGAGAGCCAAAGTATTTAAATTCTCCAGCAAGTGATATTTATGATAAATCTAGCATTTTATACTGACTTTATAATTGAAGAACAAGTATAACAAAAAAAGATTATGTAATAATTACTGAGTGACAAATGGACACAATTGCTTTACACTCAGCTTGATTTGAAAATACTGTAGCTGTATCTTGAACTGCACTTACTGATAAACATTTAGTTATATTAAAAAGATTAACTCACAAAATTTTTCTATGTTTTGACAATGATAAAGCTTGACAAAATGCGACTAAATTAAGTCTTGAAAATCTAAAAAATAAGTGATTTGAGGTTAAAATAATAATACTTGAATGATGAAAAGATCCAGATGAAATAATTAAATCAGGACAAGACTTTTCTGAATTAATAAAAAAGGCTGTTACACCTATTTGATATTATATAAAAAACAGTAATTTTAATATAAATAGTATTGAAGAAAAAAAGAAATTACTAGCAGAATTATTAGAAATAATAAAAAGTTATTCCGAGGCAATTGAAAAAGATTTTTATTTAAAAGAAATATCTAAATTACTTGATATAAATGAAAGTATTGTATATGATTATTTTAGAAGAATAAAGTTTAAATCAAAAAATGAAAAAGAAGAAAAAGTTAAGAATTATTCAAGTGAAGATTTTGCAATTTGATACATAATAATAAATAAAGATTATCAAAATTTTTTTAAAGAAAATATCATTTTTTTAGATTATATCAGTCATAATCTAAAAAAAGCTATAAAAGATATAAAATCTTTTTTAGAAGAAATTCCCCTAAATCAAAAAGAAGTATACAGATGACTATCCCTTGAAATTGAAGAATCTGAGAAACTAAAAACCAAAGAAAATATTGAAAATATTTTAAAAAAACTTGTAAAAAAAATAAATTCAGATATTTACAAAAAAGTAGTTATCAAACTAAAAGAAAGAATGAGTTCTTGAGATAATGAAGCACTTAAAGAGTATAGTAAAATATTAAAAATAGCCAAAAAAAATGGAATTAAATAGTACAAATCAAACAATTTAATTTTAAATTTGCAGTAAGATTTTTATATAAAAAATTAGGGTTAATCTAATATTTACTTCAAATTAACTCATAACCTGATATGATTTTTTCTTATATAATTTTCTATAATACCAATAATTATATTAATAGTCTGAGGTAAAAACATAAGTTCATAATAGATTAAATTTCATTTTCTCAAAAACATATTTTCTGTTGCTTTATTTATTCAAGATTTACCTTTTATTTCTTTTATGTCATCCTGCTTATAAATATAAGACCCTTTTATTTCTAAAGCCTCATAACTAGATTTATTTGAGAGTAGTCATTTATGTTTCTTAAATCAACTAATATTATTCCAATCAAAGAAATAATTTCAACTATAAGTAATTCAATCCATAGAAATCTCTAATATAGGTCTTTTATTTTTATATGATGGAACATATTCACCAATTCACCATATTCCAGATGTAGATTTTATTCATAACTTATTAATATCTATTCACCATATTTTATCAACAAAAACAAATTCTTTATTTGGATATATTAAGATTTTGTCTTTCTTTTCTTCTATATATTTTAAATTTTTCTTATACTTTTCAAGTACTTCTTTTACTATTTCTTTTTCTTCCTTTTTTCCTATATAATCTCAATTTTCAAGTTCTTGTATATTTCTTTTTACATTTTCTGAACTATAAATTTTTTTCTCAACTTTTGAAGTTATATCATCATAATCTTTCAATTTATTTTTAAGAAAAATATTTAGAAACCATAAAACAACCGTCAAGGGAAGAAATTCGACTCAAAATAAAAAGTAAGATGTAATTAGAACAATTATTAATATAACTATTGAAATAGGATTTATAACCATTTTTTTTTAACTTTTTAATTTATTAGCTAATTTTCTAATTATTTCATCATTTACAATATCACCATCAACTGAAGAAATATATCAAGGATAAGTCTCAAAGAAAGGTGTCGTATTATTTGAAGATTCAACAGCTTTCCAATTTCAGTCTTTTAAAAATTCTGTTCAATGCATTGGATAAAGTTTTATATGAGCATGATTAATTCATGTTCATTCCATAACCAAACCAACCCTTCATACATCATCAAATTTATCTGTTAATATTTTTGCAACTTTCTTTGCCGCAACTATAAATTTTTGTAAATAATCATCAGCTAATGATAATACATCACTAGATAAATGTTTTTTAGGGATAACAACTGTTACTCACTCAGTATTAGGAAATATAGTTAAAAAAGCCATAAATTCATCATCTTCCCAAAAAATTCAAGGGGTTTTTATATTTCCAGAAACAAAGTTACAAAAAAGGCAATCTTTATCATATTCTTTCTTTTCCATAATAATATTTATTATTTATTAAAATATTCACTACACGCATAAGCACTACTCCAGGCCCATTGAAGATTATAACCTCAAGTTTTTCAAGTAATATCTACTACTTCTCATATAAAAAATAATCACAAACTTTTTTTAACTTGCATATATTTATCAAGCTCATTAATATCAATTCATCATCAAGTAATCTTTGCTTCCTTCCAAGTTCTCCAATCCTGTAATCAAAATTCTATTGGTTTCTCATTATCAATTTCAGTTTTAAAAAATCAATAAATTTTTTTGGTAGCATTCTCTTTATTTATATTAAGATTAACTGAAATATTTTCAAGAATATATTTTATTTTATCTTGTTCAGTCTCAATGTTTTTAGCATTCAAATACTCTCACAAAGCAACTGAAGCATTAAAAATTATAGGTCAACTGATTCAAAAATGAGTAAATAACATAGGTCAAGCTTCTTTATATACCTCTCTATTTTTATCAAAAATAGTCATTCAAAGATTTATTGAACTACCAGATAAAAAGCTAAAATCTTTTTTTGAAATCAAAGCACATAATCATCTATGTGGAGAAATAACTTTTATTCATAGTTTATTTGCAAAATCATATCAATCCCCTGTTGTTCACACTTGAAAAAAACTTTTTCATCAACAAGAAAACACGACATTTTTTGATTTAATTTTTTCTCAAGAAATAAGTATAACTTCGTAAAAATCTTTATGTTTTACTATTTCTTTGACTCAACTATTACATCTCAACTTTGTATTATTTTTTTTTGATTTATCTAATAAAAGATTAAGTAATTCCCTACTATCTCAACTTTTGAGTATTAATCTTCCTCTATCTTCTTCTACAATCTCAATTCAAGACTCTTCAAAAAAATTAATAATATCCCAATTAGTATACCTTGAAAAAATACTCTTTAATGATTTTTTGTTTTGTCAGAAATAATCTAACTCGGGCTCAATATTCATATTTGAAACATTTGCTCTTTCTCATCATGATAATAATACTTTAGTTCATGGACTTGGATTTTTTTCTAAAATTAACTTACTCAAACTTTGTGGTAATTGTATAGTTAAAAAAAGTCATGCTGCTCATGCTCAAATAATTAAAATATCTACCATACTATATTTTTATAAATTAAAATTTATTTTTTTATTATTATTCATTTATTTCTTTAAAAATCAACAAATTCTATAATTTTGGAAATATAAATATCAACAATTTTTATTAATACTTGACATATTTACATTATATGTGATAAAATATCTGTACATATTTATATTTTTAAAACAACTAAATATATGTTACCAATAAAAAACTTAGTAATACTCATAAAAAATAACTTAAAAATTGTAGTAACAATATTTACAATATTCTGCTTATGAATATGAGCTTTTGGATATAATTCTATAAAAAAAGATAATAAAAAAGAAATTCCTCAAGAAAATACAACTTCTATAATAGTGAAAAAAAATAATATAGAAAAGAAATTAGTAAAAAATAATAGCGCTAAAGAAATTAAAAATATAAAAAAACTAGAAAAAAAAGAAGCTGAGAAAATTATAAAATTAACAAAAAAAGAAAAAAAAGAGTTAATATTAAGAAATTACTTTAAAAAGAAAAATAAAGAAATAGAATTAAACTCTGCACCTGAAAAAACTGAAACGGAAATTAAAATGTTAGAAAAGAAATATACATGAAAAAATATTAAAAACAATACTAATAAAAAAGAAAATATTCAAAAAAATATAGTAGAAAAAAGTAGTAAAAATAATGAAAACAAAGAAAACAAAGTTAAAGAAACTAAAAAAAGAAAAAGTAATCTTATAGATAAACAAAAAGATTTAAACAAGAAAGATGTTTTAAGCTCTCCCCCTAAATCTACTAACAAAGTAGTTGTTCAGCCTAAACCTGCTCCAAAGCTTAAACATGCTTATGGATCTAAAACTGCTCCTAAATCTAAACCAAATCCTGAACCTAAACCAACTCCTGAACCTAAAACTGCTCCTGAACCTAAAACTGCTCCTGAACCTAAAACTGCTCCTGAACCTAAACCAACTCCTGAACCTAAAGGTGCTCCTGAACCTAAACCAACTCCTGAACCTAAACCAACTCCTGAACCTAAAGGTGCTCCTGAGCCTAAACCAACTCCTGAACCTAAACCAACTCCTGAACCTAAAGGTGCTCCTAAACCTAAAACTGCTCCTGAGCCTAAAACTGCTCCTGAGCCTAAAAATAATAATCAAATAGAAATACAAGGTTGGTTATATCCTGATAACAATGTGAAATGAATTGATAAAGCAAGACTTTATAAACCTAAAGTAATAAAAGCAGAATTTCATAGAATAAATAATAATTGAGAACTAGTTTTAATGAAAGAAGAAGAATGGTGATACGGATGATATAGTGATAAAAATATTAAAATATTAAAAAATACTTGAAGTGATATATATACAACTCTTAGTTGACTAAAACCATCTGTAACAGCACTTTCTAAAGATTATCAGAAAATAATAAATGTTAGTAAAAAATTATCAACTTTTGTGGTAAATAATAATATTTCGTGAGTTGATGTAGATATAGAAGAATTCTGAGCTTGGACTCAGTGAGAGAAAGAAGCTTATTTATCCTTTATATATGAACTTTGAATAAAACTTCACAAGAATAGCAAAAAACTAATTGTTAATCTTCCTGCTGTTACATCAGAGTCAGAAGCTAATTGGTATAAGCTAAAATATGATGATTTTAACACAACTTGAGAAAAAGGACTATCAAATATAGTAGATTATTACTCTATAATGTCATATGACTATATGTTTGATTATGGAGTGGGAACTCCTGTTCAACCACTAGACTGGTTATGAAAAAGTATTGAATATACTAAAAGTAAATTTGATACTAATAAAATAATTATGTGAATAAATGCTTATTGATACAAAGGAACAAACTGAGAATATACACCTACAAATATAACTTACGAACAAGCATCAAAAATTAATAATTTTAATACGGCCCAAAGAGACAATTCAAGTTGAGAAATGTATTGGAATAATTGAAATAAACATTATAGGTATGTCGATGTAGAATGAATGAACATAAAAAAAGATTACATTTTATCAAAATGAATAAACAAAATTTCTGTATGGCATTTATGATGAAATAAATGGTTTTATTAAAAAATAAGAAGTTAGATATTAAATCTAACTTCTTATTTCTAATTGGTAATTATTTTCATAAAACCTCCTTTATTTTTTCAAGTGAAATTCTAGATAAAACTTCATTTATTTTTTTTCTTTCTTCAATAGGTCTTTCATTAATTTTAGCACTAAGAATTTTTAGAAATTTAGCCGAACTTTTAGGCTCTTTAATATAGATAGAAATTAAAATAACAGCTTCTTCAAATATATCTTCAGATCCCTTTTCTAAACACTCATCAACAACTGCTAGAAAACTAGTTGCCTGTCTAATTAAACTCTTCATTTCTAAATATTCATTGAATTCTTTCACTAATGAGGAACATTCTTTCAGAACTTTTTCCATTTTTCTCAACTTCTCTTCTGAAAGTTGTTTAACAATTTCATTACTAATATATTTAAAAAATTGTAATCTTACTTCATTAGATAATCCCTCTATTTGAGCAAATTTATGAATGGCTTGGATAGATATAATCAAATCTAATTTATTATTTTTACCAATATCTCACTCAAAATCTTTTTCAAGACAAATACTAACACCCTTAATTAAATTAATTGCTCTTATTTGAAATAATTTTCTAGTTTCTTCTGAAATCCCATTATTTATAACTGAATGTACAGAATCTTTTACGTGACTTTCTGTATTACTATTATTTCATAATTTTAAAGGTCTTTTTCTAAATTCATTAAGATCTACTATATTATTTTCTTTATCCATATTTATTAAATATAAGAAATTAAATTATTTTCGCTTTTAGTTATAAGATTTTTTTAATAAATGTCAAGATTATTTTATCCTAATAATTTGAAAAATATTAAATTTAAATCTATTTTTTATTTATATTATCTAAGGCTCTCAATCTTTTTAATACTGTAGGATGAGAATAATAAAAAAATTCATATGCCGGATGAGGTCTTAAATTACTTAAATTATTTCTTGAAAGTTTTATTAATGCAGATTTAAGTTTTTTTGGTTTATAATTAATTCATGCAAACTCATCAGCTTCGTATTCATTTTTTCTAGATAAAATATTTCATATCAATCAAAGTATTATTGAAATAGGTGTAAATAAAATTCAAAAAGCTAATATTCACACTGCGAAACTTGATTCTTTTGCTCATAAAGCTTGAGAGAATGAATCAATACTCAATGTTAAACTCAAAATATATAACATTAATCAGGTTTGAATTATTGAAAAAATAAGCATTTGTAATGTATGCTTTCTTTTATAATGTCAAATTTCATGAGCCAAAACTCAAACTAATTCTTCAACTTCAAGATCTTTTATAAGAGTATCATATAAAACTATTCTTTTTTTAGGTCATAATCATGAAAAATAAGCATTAGCTTTTGAACTTCTTTTACTTCAATCAATTACAAATATATTGTCTAATTTAAATCAAACTTTTGTTGCAAACTCTTCAATAGCTTTTCTTAATTCTCAATCTTCTAATGGAGTTTGTTTGTTAAATATCGGAACTATAATACTAGAATAAAACATCATAAAGAATAAGCTAAATATTGTCATAACTAGCCAAGTCCATAACCAAAAGGTTTGAGGTACTATTAAATATATCCAAACTATTAAAGATATTAAAATTCATCAAATTAGAAAAGTTAAAACTAAACTTTTAATTGTATCTAAAAAAAATAATTTTTTAGTCATTTTATTAAATCAAAATTTATCTTCAATAACAAATGTTGAATAATATGAAAGAGGTAAAGAAATTAAAGTTTGTAGAATTGAAATCATTCAAAAGAAGTAAAGTGTTCTTAAAATATCATTAGCCGTCCATGTACTAAGCATATTATAAAGCCATCAGAAACCTCAAAATAACAATACTAATAATATTATAACAAAACTAAATACACTAGAATATAATCAAAAAACATACTTTGTTTTTTCATATTTCATAGATTTTTTGTATTTATCTTCATCATAAATATCTTTTAACTCCTTAGGAAGATTTGTAGTCCAATTTTTAGTATTCAAATATCATATATATTTTGTAAGAAGAAACTCAAAAATTGTAAATCATATAATTATATATAATATAAATTCTTTTGAAAGAATAGAACTTCAACCAGAGCAAAAATCTAGTCAATTTGTTAAACCAGTTGTGTCTCAAATACAAGCATTTGTAATTTGACTAAAAAGAAAAAATACAATAAATCAGTAAATAAATTTTTTCATTTATCTTTATTTAATTTTAAATTAAGTGATATTTAGTTTATATAAAAACATTAAAAAAGCTAATTTTTAAACATAAATTTTGATTTTTTTCTCAAAGCTATCATAAGAAAAATCCTTTGCTCTATTCTCACAATCATTTCTCATACTTAAACATTTCTCTGGTGTTAAATATTTTATAGCTTTTATTATATCTTCAACTTTTCATCATTCATCAATTAGTATACCTGTTTTTTTATCAATAATAGTTTCTTTAAGTCATCATTCATTCACTCCTAATACAGGTTTTCAAGCTGCCATGGATTCAATAGGGACCATTCAAAAGTCTTCATCAATCGGTATGCAAATTCAAGCTATACTTTCTCATATATATTCATTAAAACCTTTATTTCATGGACAAGTTACGAATTCTATATTTTTACAATTTTTTCATATTTCAAATATTTCTTCTTTTTGTGGATCATTAATTCAATATATTACAATCAACTTTTTATCGGGCATTTGCTTAAAAGCTTTAACTATATTATCTATTCTTTTAGCAGTAGAAAGCCTTGAAACACTTATATAATAATCTTTTTGTGAAATCCATTTAAAATCTTCTAATTTTACTGGAGGATACAAAACTTCTGAATCCAAACCTAAAAAATTCTTTATTCTTTTTTTAGTATTTATTGAGTTTGTTAAAATTAAATCAATATTATTTAAATCTCTTTCATATAAATATTTAAATATAAAAAATCATATTTTGAAAAATATCTTAGAATAAAAAGGAACTTTAGATAAATAAATATGGTTTAAATCATATAAATATCTTGGTGGAGTATGACAATAATATATTTTCTTTGAAGTTTTTTTTGTATTTCTAACTGCACTTATACAGTCTCAAGAAAATATTACTGTTTCATATTCTTTTAAGAATTTGGTTTTAAACAAAAAAGCCCGCTTTAATTTTATGTGTCTAAATCATTTTTTAAAAATTTCTGAGCTAAGTTCTATCATTTTTCATCTAAATCATTCTTCTCTCAAATCAAAACTTCACTTACTAAAAAATCAAGATGCTATATCAGCATCAAGAGTCTTAGCCATCATTAAAATAAGCCTCTCTCATCATCATTTATATAAAAATGTATCATGAAGAATAATTGTTTTTCTTTTTTTATTATCTAATGATGAATATATTTTCATAATTATTTCTTTAGTTCTAAATAATTAATTTTTATATCTTGTCACCTAAAAATTTGTTCAAATTCTGTAATCTTATCTTGTTTATACAAATTATCTTTTTCATAATCATTTGATTTGATAACTATTTTCCAAGAAGTACCTAATAACTGTGATAAAACAAAATCAAAATATCAAATATTATCTGTTTTAAAAATAAGTTTTCAACCTTTTTTTGTTATTTGATATAAATCATTTAAAAAACTTTTTTGTAATAATCTATTTTTTGACTGCCTTTCTTTTTTGTCCCAAGGGTCTGGGAAAAATATATATGTTTTTGAAATTTCATTTTCTCAAAATATATCTTTTATTTTTTCTCAATACTCTTTTAGTAAAACAAAGTTATCTACTTTTCTATCCTCTTTTCCAAAAACTTTTATTTGAGAGTTATCATTGTTTTTTGTATTTCAAATAGTTTTTTCTGCAGTTTTATAAAGTCTTTTATATCGTATCTCCATTCATATAAAATTATGATTTTGATTATCTCTAACTTCACTACTAAAGAAATTTCATAAACCAGTTCAAATTTCAAGAATTATATTATTATTATTACAAAAATAGTCTTTCCATCTTCATTTATATCAAGAAATCAAATCTTTATCAACAAAAATCTTAGGATGAACCTTAACTTTTTCTATATATGGATTATTTATCATTTTATTATATTTTTTCTAAACTACTTCATTCTCTAGTGTCAATAATTTTATATCAAGCATCATTTATTTTTCATCTTATTTTATCGGCATTAACAAAATCTTTTTCTTTTTTTAATTTATTTCTTTCTTCTAATAATGCTAATAATTCTTTTGGGATTTTTTCATCCTCTTCATCAAAAAAAGAAAAATCTATTACTCACAAAACTTGATCAAAAGTCCTATACATATCAACAATAGCTAATATATCTTCATGACTAAAGTCATTATCTCTCATTATCAAATTAATTTTCTTTTGAAAACCAAATATTACTGCCAATGCTCAAGGTAGATTAAAATCATCTTCTATACACTTTATATAATCAGAAATTACTATTTGTAAATATTCTCTGAAATCTTTTGAAATTCATTTATTTTTGATTTTCTTTGAAAGGTATTTTTTTAAATTTTTTAAAGTTTCATCTATTCATTCTAGTGTATTACTTGCTTGTAATAATTTATCAAAACTAAAGTCAATACTATCTCTATATTTTCAATTAATAAAAATAAATCTAGTAGCTCTATATAACATTTTTTTAGTGCTGACTTTGATTTTTCACTTGTCAAAAAGTTTCTCTAAATCTTCTAATGTGTAAAAATTTCATTTTGATTTAGCCATTTTCTGTCAATTAACAGTTAAATGTCAATGATGTATCCAATATTTAGAAAATTCTTTTCTCGTACAAGCCTCAGTTTGAGCTACTTCATTTTGATGGTGAGGAAACAAATTATCTATTCAACCAGTATGTAAATCTATTTGTTGTCAAAAATGTTTCATATTACAAGCACTACATTCTATATGCCATCAAGGTCTTCATTTAAGTTTTATTTTTTTACCACCTATTTCAAATTCTTCTTCCCAGAAATTTTCTCAATCTTCTTTCTTCCAAGCTTTCCAAAGTGCAAAATCACTAGCTTGATCCTTATCATACTCATCATTGTCTATCCTTGCACCAGATATCATTCAACTCATATCTAAATTGGCAAGTTTTCAGTATTTAGGAAACTTTGATACTTTGAAATATATGCTATTATCGTCCGATATATAAGCAAATCATCTTCTAAGCATTGTATTAATCATTCTTACCATTTCGGGGATTACTGTAGAAATTGGGACTATATTATTTGCCCTTACAATATTTAATTTATCAATATCTTTTAAAAATATCTTAGTAAATTTTTCAGTGAAATCTTTTAAACTTTCTCATACCTTTTGACTATCTCTAATAGTTTTATCATCAATATCAGTTAAATTCATCAAAACATTTACATTAAATCAAAGATACCTCATTATTCTAACTACAACATCATTTCAAACATAAGTTTTTAAATTTCAAATATGAGCATAATTATAAACTGTTGGTCAACAATGGTAAACCTTTACTTCATTTTGTTTAAGTGGTTTAAATTCAAGTTTTTCTTTAGTATTTGGATTATATATTTTTAACATTATTTCTTATTATTAGATTTATTATCTTTCCTTTTTTGATTTTTTAATCAAGCTTTAATTTTCTCTAGTACTAATTTAGAAGCTAATGAAGGATTCACTTTCTTATGTAAATCTTTATCAACATAAATTATTGGTCATTCTTCACAATTTCAAGTACACATACAATTCTCAATAATAAGATTATCATAATTATAAAAATCCTTATCAGATTTTAGTCTTTTTATTATATATTCACTATACTTACTAGAGCATGATTTACCCGTACAAACCTGTATCTTCACTTTTATTTTTATTAGAAAAATATATGTTAAAAATATACTTATTTTTTCAAAAAAGTCTAAAAATTATTTGATTATTATTTTTTTTCTATATAATTGGCTAGCTATTAAATAAATTGTTTAATACCAAAAAATTAATGCCGGGCTAGCTCAGGGGTAGAGCAGAGGACTGAAAATCCTTGTGTCGCAAGTTCAAATCTCGCGCTCGGCACCATTTTTAATAAAATCCTCCTCTAAAATAAAATTAAATTTTATAAAGTTAGATATTCATATTAATATCTAACTTTTATTTTAAGGAACATCTGAAAAACTCATAAATAACTTAAAAGAGAGAAAAGTTAAACTAATTTTCTCTCTTTTAACTATAAAAACTATATATTTTTATAATTAAATCAAAATTTTTGTTATTAAAAAGAAAATATGATAAAATATTTTTGATAAATTTAATTAAAAAATATATAAATGGAACAAAGTTTTTTATTCAATTCAGCCTCACTTGTATTTTTACTAATTATATCTAGTATAACTTATATATTTAGTAAAAAAATAAATTTCCCATATACAATTTTGTTAGTATTAATATGACTTATATTAATACCTCTTTCCAAAATATCTTTTTTATGATTTATAAATGATTTTTCACTTAATCCAAATATATTATTTTTTGTTTTTCTTCCCTTACTTTTATTTGAAGCATGATATAATATAAATATAAGAGAGCTAAAAAATAATTGGATAATGATTTCTATTTTATCAATATTCTGAGTTATATTATCATCTTTGTTAATTTGATTTTCTTTATTTTTAGGACTAAATCTAGTATGATTTAATATTGATTTTTTAATATGTTTGTTATTTTGAAGTTTAATATCTGCAACTGATCCAGTAACAGTAATAGCTATATTTAAATGACTTTGAGCTCCCAAAAGGCTTACTTTAATATTTGAATGAGAAAGCTTATTTAATGACGGAACAGCAGTTGCACTTTTTATGATAGTATTAACTATGATAATGAATTGATGAGAAGTAGATAGTTTAGACGTAATTCAATGAATTTTCTCATTTTTCACAATGATATTTTGATGAATAATTATATGATGAACTTGATGATATTTATTTTCAAAACTTTTATGACATATTAAATATAATGAAGAAGCTGAAATAACAATTGCTCTTTTGTCATCATATACTGTTTTTATAGTTGCAGAATATTTTTCTCATCATTTCTCATTTTTGCCAATATCTTGAATAATAGCAACAGTAGTATCAAGTATAACTATATGAAATTACTGAAAATACAAGATAACTCCGAAATCAGAAGATCATATGAATAAATTTCTGATATTTTTTACTTTTGTAATAAATTCTCTTGTTTTTATATTGATGTGATTAACATTAGATAGTATTGAGGCAATTTTTCTAGACTTTACAATCCCAATAATTATAGCAATATTAGTTTTATTATTAGCAAGATTCTTAACTGTTTATTTATCAATATGAATAGTAAATAGTTTCAAATTAGAAGAAAGAGTCCCAGAAAAATGGAAATCAATCTTATTTTGGTGATGATTAAAATGAGTACTGGCAATAATGCTTGTAATGATGATACCTTCTGAGTGAAATGCATGATTTGAAAAGATTCTTGAATTTGAGAATAATATAGGGTGGACATACAGTTATCATTTTAAAGACTTTTTAACAATAATAACTATATCTAGTATAATGTTTAGTTTATTTGTCAAAGCACCAACGATATCTTATTTGATGAGAAGAATTGGGATTTGAAAGGTGGAAGTATTTGAAAAGGTTGAAGAAGAAGAATGGAAAATAATCGCAAATTTAAAAATTATTGAAAAGTTGGTAAAATTCTATAAAAATAATTTCTTAGATAAAAAAGAATATTTAAAGCTAAAAAATAAGTATAAGAATGATACAAAAAAAAGTGTCAGGAAAATTAAAGAAATATTAAGAAACAAAGAAGATGATCTTGAGATATTTATAAAAAGAATTATCTATAAATATGCCTTATGAATAGAAAAACAATACTTAAAAAAACTTTTTTTCTATAAAAAAATTGAAGAAAAGAATTTTTTAACAATGCTTAATGATATTGAATTAAAAATCCAATCTATAAATAATAGATTAAAAAACAAATGAGAAGAAGAAAAGGAAAAACCATGTTTTTTAAGAAAAATGCTACTATTAAATACTAAATTTAATATTTATGATATATATATAATAAATAGAACTAAATATACTATTTGAAAAAAAGTAATTAGAGATTTAAAAAGTATTCCAAATGAAAAATCTATATTTGATGAAAAACTGCTTAAATATGTTATATGAATTTATGAATATTCTTGTGATTTAGCAAATAAAAAAAGAGTTGAAATAAAGGAAAAAAATCCTATAGAGATTTGACTACTAGAAAAAAATATATTAAATAAAACATTTTTAAAAGTAGAAGAAAAACTTTTAAAAGATCTTAATAATAAAGAAATTATACCTGTAAAGTTCTATAATAATCTAATTTGAGATTTAAACAAAGAATTATATAGTAATAGTAAACCTAGCCACCTTTCCTAGTCTCGCAAAAGTTCACAACTATTTGAGTTATATCACTTTTCTTTTATTAAAGTTTTTATTTTATCAATCCTACTTTTAGTTATTGGATGTGAACTAGCAAAGCTACTTACATTATCTAGTAAAGAATTATTATTTTCAAAGAAATCTAAACTACATCAAACATCTAAAGAATAATTATAAACAAAATCTATAGCTTTTTTATCAGCAGAATATTCTATATTTTTAGAATAGATATTAGTTATCCCATTTACAGAATAACCTATATCATCATTTATTCACAACACTATTAATAATATTTTAATAGGAAAATCTGAAAAGATTTTTTTTAAGACATCTCTATTCTCTAAATGAGCTACTTCATGTCAAACAATAAATAAAAGAGAATTTTTATGTTCTATATTATTATATAAAGATTCTGAGATAATTATTTTAGCTCATGGCAAAGTATATGCATTCTCCTCTCATAGATTTGCCACATAAATATCATACTTAAAATCACTTCATAATATACCTCTTAACTGCTTAGTTAAATCATTATTAATTTTAAATTCTGATAAAAAACTATCTCAAAACCATTTTTTTTCAGTTTCTATAGATATATAGTTTACCAATATATTTCAAATTATTATCAAAAATACATAGAGTGTAATAATAATTAGTAGAAACATTGATATTAATTTAATTCAAGATTTTATTAATGGCTCTCTTGAGATATTATAATTCTCAGAAATTTCTTTTACTACTATTTTCATGTTTAATATTTATTTATATAGCTTTATAATAACAAAAAAGACTAAAAATAAAAATTTATTTTTAGTCTTTTTTGGCTTTTTGTTTATAACATTTTTGTAGCAGTAGCATAAGCTAATACTTCTATACTTCAAACATTTCATTTAGTTCATTTAGAAATACTTGAGGTTTCTAATCTAAGATTAATTAAACAATTATATCATAAGTTTTTAGCTTGTTTTTTTACTCTTATTATAGCCTCCCTTCTAGCTCTATCTAAAAGTGTTTCATAAACAACTATTTTTCATCAAAAAAAATTTATAAATCCAGCAACGAATTTTTTAAAAAAATCTATTGAAATAACAACATTTCAATTTAATAACTTTGTTCATTCTAGTTGAATTTCTTTTGCATCTCTTTTTGATAAAATAACTATATTTTTTAGTTCATTTTCATCTATTTTTATTCTTTTATAATGCTTCTTTTCCAAATAAGTTCAAAAACCATATCAAAGAAAAAGCAATAAAAGTAGGTATATTAAATCAAACATAATTTCTTGTTAACAAATAATATATTTATGCTTCTTTCTCTAATTTGACAGCAGTTCAATAAATATATACCTCCGATGCACCAGCAGATACTGAAGATGTTGAAAATCTAATATTTAATACTGCATTAGCTCATAGTTCTTCTGCTTGTTTAACTAATCTTTTCATTGATTCATCTCTTGATTCATCAAGTAACTCAGTATATCATTTTAATTCTCAACCAAATATATTTTTTAATCATGCCATAAAATCTCTTCATACGTGTTTAGCTCTAACTGTACTACCATTAACTAATCAATAATGTTCTACAACTTTTGTTCAAGGAACATATTCCATATTTGAAAGTATCATATCTTTATAAAAATTATTAAATAAATATTTGTGGGCAACAAAATATTAACATAAAAAATTAAATATGCAATTAATTTTATATCTTAATCCTTCCAAACTTTTAATTTCTCTACAAAATTTTTATCTGAGTTCAAAAGCTTTTTAGTTTCTTTTTTATATTTAGCAAAATTTGCTCAAGTCTCTGTAATTACTTTTTCTAAAGTATATTCATTAAACTTAATTATTTTATCAAAATGTTCATCATTACTCTTTTTAAAAGATTCAAATGACTTAGTATAATTTTCAGATAATTTTGATAATAATTCTGATTGACCATCATACAAAGTGGATTTTAAACGAACAATCTCTTTATCAAGCTGAATATTTTTTTTATTTAGCATATAATTTTGACCATCATAAACTAAAAAAACAAAAACAGCATACAAAACCAAAAATATAGAGCTAAACAAAAAAACTGGGATATTAAGTAATGTTGCTCAAAAAATATTAATTTCTTGTGAAGTTCATAACAAATCTATATTAACTAGCATTAAAGCTAAATAAATAAATATTGGAAATAATAATAAAGTTTTCATATTTTTATCTCTTTATATTATTAAAATAATACAAAAAGTATTATATAGTAAAGATATAAAAAACACAAATAAAAAAAATAAGAAAAATAAATATTTTTCTTATTTTTTTTTAAGCATTTTCTTCAGAACTAACTTCTTTCATACTTAATTGAATTTTTCAAGCTTCAAGGTCTATTCAAGTAATTTTTACTTTTATTTTTTGTCATACTTCAACTTCATCTGCAGGATTAGATATATATTTATCTGCTATTTGAGATACATGAACTAAACCATCTTTTTTTACTCCTATATCTACAAATATTCAAAAATCTAAAATATTCTTTACTGTTCCTTCTACTACTTGACCTACCTCTAAGTCGGAAATGTTACTTGCTTCCATTTTATATTATTATTATTACTAAAACATGAACTAATTTTGATATAATATCTACTTAAGTCCTATTTTAAGATTATAAGTAAATAAGATAATATGCAAATAAAAAATAAAAAAAAGTCATAAAAAGTATTATCTGTACTAGAAAATAGCTAGCAGTTTCTAAAATAGTTGGCTCTGCATAAAAAGAAGAACGAGAATTAAATAAGCTTAAGAAACATCTAAAAAACTCCAAATCTAGAAAAAAATTATAAACCCTTCATACTTAATTGAATTTTTCAAGTATCCAAATCAATTTTTGTAATTTTAACTTTTACTTTTTCTCAAACCTCAACTTCATCCATAGGATTAGATATATATTTATCTGCTATTTGAGATACATGGACTAATCAATCATTTTTAACTCATATATCTACAAAAACACCAAATTGTAAAACATTTCTAACAACTCAATTTAAAACCTGTCATTCTGATAAATCTTCCATTTCTAATTTTCAAGTTACTTCAGAAACTCAATTAACTCTAACTTCTTTTCAAATATTATTAAGTGAATCAATAATAAAATCTATAGTAGTCATATTAACATCTGGATATAACTTTTTTAATTCATCAAGCTTAGTTTCATAAAGAGTAATATTATCTAAGTTTGAATTTTCTATATATTCAGCCAAAGCATATTGTTCAGGATGAATATCAGTATTATCATACTTTTGTTTAGCACCAGGAATCCTTAGGAATCAAGCGGATTGTTCAAAAACTTTTGAAGATAAAACCTTTTTTAAATCTTTTCTTGAAGAATATGGCTTGTTTTTACAAATCTTTTTTGCAATAGTTTTATTTATTCAAGAAATATAATTAAGCACATAAATAGAAGCTGTATTTAGATTAACTCAAACCATATTAACAACATCTTCCACTGTATATCATAATTTTTCTTTAAGAACAGATTTTGACATATCATGTTGATACATTCAGACTCAAATACTTTCTGGTTCTATTTTTACTAATTCTGAAAGAGGATCTAAAAACCTTCTTCATATTGATATTGTTCACCTGTCAGTAACATCTAATTTAGGAAATTCTTCTGCTGCTATATTTGAAGCACTATAAACAGATGCTCAAGACTCATTCACAACATAAGTTGGAATATTTGTAGATTTTTTAACTATCTCAACTGTTTCATTTGATGCTGTTCAATTTCAAATAACTACAACATCCATTTTATATTCTTTAACTAAAACACTTATCTTCTTTATAGCTTCATCTTCATTGTGAATAAAAATTTTATCAAATTTTAGTGGATTTCATAAATCATCTAATAATGCAATTTTACATCAAGTTCTAAATCAAGGATCTATTGCTAATACTCTTTTTCAATATTCTGGTTTGGTTAATAAAAGATTTCATAAATTTTTTTGAAAAGTTATTATAGCCTCATCTTCTGCATTTTTTGTTAAATTATTTAAAACCTCTGTTTGAACTGATTTAAATAAAGTTTTGTATCATAATCTAATTCACTGTGTTAAAAAATCAATTGTCTCTCAAGAATTTATATAATTTTTAACCAAATAAAATGATTCCTCATCTTCTAATAATTTTAAATTTAATATTCATAATTTTTCTCATCTGTTTATAGCCAATATTTGATAAGATTTAATTTTTTTTATTCATATTTCAAAATCCTTATACAATTCAAACTTTCTTAAATTATTTTTTCAATTAAAATCTAGCTTTTCTATCATTTTATCTCATTTAATTTTTGAAACTAAAATTGCTTTTGATGATAAATAAGCAGTTAAAATATCTCTAAGCTCCAAAGAAGCAACAATTTCAGATGATATAATCTGAATAGCTCATTCTATTATTTCCTCAGGATTATAATCAATTAATAATTTCTTAAATTCCTCTCTTGTTTCTGGCTTAATATTAGATTTGATAATATCAGCAATAACTTGAAAACCTTTTTCTATTGCAATCATAGCTTTAGTCTTCTTTTTTAACTTATAAGGTTTATAAATTTCTTCAACCAACTTTATCGTTTTAGCTCCCTCAATTTGCAAGCTTAATTCTTCAGTTAATTTTCATTGTTCTTCAATACCATTCAATGCTGTCTGTTTAGCTTTAAAAAGTTTTTCTTCTCTTTGCTTTACTGATAAAATATTTCTAATATAATTTTCATCTAAACCTCAAGTTAATTCTTTTCTATATCTAGCTATAAATGGAACTGTTGCTCACTCACTAACTAATTTTAAAACTGATTCAACTTGGTCTTCTTTTATTTGTAATTCGCTTGATATTAACTTTGTATAATTTGGTTCTAGCATATGAAAAAATAAGATAATAAATGGAAATTATTATCTTATTTTTTATTTTTTTATCAAGGAAAAAATTATTTATTTTTACTACTCCTTTATATCTCAATCTTTTATTACTTTTCAATTAATAGATATCAGTCATTTTGCATCAGGTTTAACTAAAATACTCTTTGATTTTATTTTCTTATCAAAAGTAATGTATAGTCAATCATTAGAAATTTTTATAATTTCTTTTCATCAAATTATATCTCATTTCTTTAGTAATCATATATTTTTGTTTCAAATAAGTTTTATAGTATTAAATGGTTCTCATTGATTTTCATAATCAATTCAAGATTTTAATATTTTAAATGGGTTCGGTTTATAGTTTCATAATATGAAATATTCTTTTTCTCAAGATTGAGAATTAATTATTCATAAAATTTGGTAAAACTTGTTTCTGACTGTTGTAGCTCAAATTAAATATTCTCATCAGTCAGGAGTTAAATAATCATCTTTTTGAATTCATAAAATCTGATAATTAGGAGTTCAAACAAAATAATTTTGTCAAAAAACTAACTTTCTTCATCAAACAAAAATATTATTTCATTTATATTTTTCATTATTCACTATCAAATCTTTTAGAGAAACTCAACTATTTATTTTTTCATCAATTAATGAAGATATTTTATTAATACTACTATCAGACTTAGAATTATCAAATTCTTTAAAATATGAACTCAAAGATGAATATGCAATTGATAGTCAAACTCAAATTCATCAAAATGTAACTATAGATTTTTTATCAATTCAATTATATAATCATAAATAAGGTAATTTAATCATTTTATTTGTAACTATTTCAATTTCTTTATATTTCTCAGGAATAACATATTTTTCTAATCATGACTTATAATCTATAGATATGTTGAAATTAATATTATTATCTAAATCTAGAGACTGTCACTCTTTTGAAATAAATCATCATTCTTTAGTATCTAATTTTTCTTCATCTTCTGACTTTTCATTAGCTAAAAGATTGTCAAGCTTATCAATATATGAATAGTCAATATTTCATTTAATATCAAAAATCGTAGCATCATTTTCTAAGTTCTTTTTAGATAAAACTATTAATCAAGAACTTGTTTGGACTCCTCTATCTGTTGATGAAATTTTATAATTAACTATATTTTTATCATCTTTTGAATTAATATCAATTTGTTTTCAAAGATTATCATCTATCACTATCAAATTAAAATCTTTATAGCTATGAAATTTTCAATTAAAGACATAGTTAAGTAAATCTCATACCTTAACAAATCAATTTACTTTTCAATTAATGTAAGAAAATTTTGATTTTATCGTTGACTCACCAGTAAAATAAACATCAAAACTAAATTCTGACTTTTTATAATTAGAATTTAATTCAAGAGAATCTGAGATATAACTAAAATTATAATTATCAATATAATAATCTAAAATACTCATTCTAAGCTTTATTTTCTTTGAATCCACTTCAATATTTCATTTTCAATTAACAATTTCTCATTTAAATTTAGTTCACGAGAAATCTGAATTAACATTAAATAAGCTTGATTTTTCTATAAACTTATTTCAATTACTTTTAAACTTGATAATTCCATTATTAAAGTCAATATTCCATAAATTTATAGAATGATTTTTATATTCTACACTTATAATTTCTTTTTTTGATTTTAAAAAAAGTATTTTAAAATCTCATTTTTGTTTATCTCAAACAACTTTTATTTCATCAAAATATCATAAAAGACTACTTATATATCAAACATTTCTTGAACATAGATTTTGCAAATCATCTACATTCACTAAATCTGCATAAAATGAATTTAAAGATACATTTCTAGTTATTGGAACTATATAATTACATACATCTTTATTTATTTCATATTTATTTTCTTTTGTTTTTATTAATAAATAATCCAAAAACTTGTCCCTTAATATATAATTTTTTATATTAGCATCAATTCAACTTTTGACTAAGTACGAGTTTAAATTACTTGTCGATATTCACTTTATTATTCATTTTATTATATTATTTCGTCAAATTTCTCATATAGAATTGCTAATTGACTTTCAATTATCAATAAAAACATATTTTTTATCTTTAAATATATCTTTAATTTTTGATAAAATATTTCTTGTAGTTTTTCAATTATTAATTATACCATAAAGGTTTAATTCTCTTAAAATTAATTCATATCATTCTCAGATAAAAAAATACAATTTATCATAATCTGATACAAAATCTATATTTTTAACTATAAATTGAGTTTTTTTATTATTAAATGAGTTTTGTCATGATACTTGTTCTAATCTTATTTGTTGTTTCAAACCTCATTCTTGAGAAATTATTTTTACATTATCTAGATTAAGAAATCACTTCAAAATTGTTTTCTTTGAGTTACTAATTTCATAATTAGATTTTAAATTAAAAGCTAGATTTAAATCATTATTCTTATTTAAGCCCTTTGGCTTATGAAATCAAGAATTATCAATAAAAATATCTTCATTTGCTGAATTACTATTATCATAAATATAAGTCTTAAAAAATTTATTATTAACAATAATATTATCACTTGGATTTTCCTTATATAAGTAATATCAATAAGATAAAATTATTAATAAAAAAAACAAAAATGAAAACAAAATAAATCTAATTCATTTAGATTTTTTACTTTTAACTTTTACTTTTGGCATATCTTTTTCTCAATCTAATTTATTTTCTTCTCATAAAGATGCTCATAAAGTATCATTTTCTTTTATACTTTTCTCTTCTTTAACAGAATCTGAAGATTTTTCTGGGCTAGAATTATAATCTTTTATATCTTGTTTTTCTGATAAAAAATTAGTGTCGGAATTATTTCAAACAAGTGGAATTTCTAGCAAATTAGAGCACTTAGAACACTTCCCTTTTTTTCATGCTAATTTTTCATCAACATTAAAAACTGATTTACATTTATCACAGCTTACTTTTATACTCATATTTAATATTATTTTAAACAGTATATACTATTATTATAGTCGTATTATTAAAATAAGTAAAATAAAAACTTATTTTTATTGCAAAAATAAGTTTTTATCAACATAAGTATCTTTTATAATATTTTTATCAAAAAGTATTTCTGAATTTGATACACACTCTAAATAATTATCAACATATTCTTTACTAGTATAAAATTTAGATAAATTATATATTCACATAGAATTCGATCAATTTTCTTCTCAAACTAATAATAAAGAAAAGTACTTTCAAAAAATATATTTAAGACTCTCATGCATTTGTCTATATCTTTGTACTCTTTTTTTATCTTCATAATTATTATTTAAGAGAAATTCTGAGAAATTAATTGATAAAACTCAAGAAGAAGTTAATAAATCTTTACAATTTCTTAAAAAGTTTTCATACATAATTCAATTAGGCATTTCTCAGTCTGATAAATAACAATCAAGCAAAATTAAATCATACTTTCTATTCTCTCATTTCAAATATGAAACTGCTTTCTCTGCACTTAGACATATTAAATCAGGAGATAAAACTTTCATATCTTTTTTAGAAATTTCTATCATGATAGGATCTATATCAACTCAGGTGATTGAAACACCATTTATATGATCTTCTAAATATCTTGCATAAGATCATCATCATAATCACAAAATTAAAACCGATTTTGGTATTCATTTTATAAATCATCAAAGCAAACATTTATTTATATAAGGAATATAACACTCTTTTTTATTTATATTATATCAGCTATAAATTAACTCTCTTCACTTATTTGTTTCAATATACAGCAAAATATCCCCATCAATAGAATCAACTATTATTGGAGATTTATAAAATTTTGAAATATATTTTTTCTTCATTTTTAAAATGGAACATCTTCAACTGAAATATCTGAGTCAGAAGATTTTGGAGAACTTTTATTATCTGAATTTGAATTTTCTGGATTATACTCATTTAAAGTGAAATAGTGAGTATCTCAATATTGACCTGGTTCTCTTCTTTTACTCATAGTCATATTTACATAACCTTTATCATTTGCATATTGTTGTAATTTCTCAAGATTAAAACTTATATTGAAAAATTCTCAAAATTGTCAATTTATAGCTTTACAACTAGATCAATCTATATATGTTTTTGGCATAATAATTAATTATATCTAAAATAATATAATATATTATTATAATTTTTGAATAAAACACAAATAAAAATTCCTATATTTTTATTTCTATCCAAATAAGTCTTTTGTTAATTTCTCATTATCTGAAAAATCAAGAAAAGAGGTTAACTTATTCAGTTAACCTCTTTTTTAGAAAAGTATTTTATAAATACTTATTCTATTATTTATTTTCTTCAGCAGGAGCTGGATTTTCAGTATTTTCTTTTTCTGTAGTATTATTTCAACATGAAGATAAGAAAACTAAAGAAAATAATAATAAAGATACTATAGCTAAATATTTTTTCATTGTATTTAAAATAATTATATAAAATGCCGAAACATTATAATAAGATTTTTTTAAAATCAAAAAAATAATTTATTATATAAATAATTCATTATATCAAATAACTAGAATAACTAAATCTACTATAATATGAAAAATATAAGCTCACCATATACCATTTGTTTTTTTGTATAACCAAGAAAAAAATAATCCTCATAAAAATAATCAAACAAAAGCCAATAAAAGAATATATCATTGGAACCAAGTACCAAATATTGCAAAATGATATAATGAGAAAAGCAAAGAACTAAAAATATATGCAAAACTCTTAAAGTATTTTAACAAAGAGTCAAACACTATTCAACGAAAGAAAAATTCTTCTATTAATGAATTTCAAAACATTATATATGCAAATATAAAAATAAAAGTGACTCCATTAACTCATCTTGAAGTTATAGATTCTTTTATAGATTCCCATTCTATTGAATCTTGAAGAAAATAATATGTAATTCAAATTGCAAAAGCTCATAGTATTCAGAATCATATTCAATATAAAAAACTAGATTTTGAAATAACTCAAAACTTTGAGAACTTTTTAGAAAAATATTTTAGTATAAAAATAGGCAATATAACAAACAATACTATTTTTTGTATCATTTGAATAATATATGTCGGATGAAAAATATTTTCTGACACAAAAAGTAAAAAACAAGAGAAAATTGAATAAACAAATATTGATTTTGTAAATAATTTCATAAAAATTAAATAATTATAGTTTTAAAATCTACTCCTTTTTCAGAAAGATTAAAATTCATGATAACTTTCAATATCTAAACCTTCTAGTCAATTATTTGAATAAATAGATTTTACATACAAGCTAGCTACTTTTATATCATTTATCATAGGTAATCAAAGATCTATTGACTTTCTTCTAAGAATATATCAAATCTTCTTCTTTTTCCCTTTATCATACGGAGATGGGGTATTTATAACAAAATCTATTTTTCATTTTTCCAAATATTTTACTATGTTTTTTTCTTTATCAAATTTATTCAAACGGTTTATCTTTATACCTTCTGCTTTATAAAAATCATATGTTCCTTTTGTAGCATAAATTTTATATCACATCTCATCTAATCTTTTTGCTGCTTTTAAAAAATCTAATTTATGTCAGAAACTTCAAAGACTAAGTAAAATGTTCTTCTTAGGAATCGAGACTCAAACAGATAAGACTGCTTTTAAAAAAGCCTGATATATATCTTTTCAAATACATCATACCTCTCATGTAGAAGCCATTTCAACTCATAATTTAGGATCTGCTCATGCTAATCTATGAAAAGAAAATTGTGCTGCCTTTATTCATACATAATCTAAATCAAGGGTATTATAATGTCAAGATACATCTTCTCAAATTATAGCTCTAGTTGCTATATCAATAAAATTATATTTTGTAACTTTTGAGACAAAAGGAAAACTCCTTGATGCTCTAAGATTACATTCGATAACTTTTATTTGGTTTGCTCTAGCTAGAAATTGAATATTAAAAGGTCAAGTAATATGCAAGTTTTTTATTATTTTCTTAGTAATATTTTTAATTTTCCTTACTGTCTCAACATACAATCTCTGTGCAGGAAGAGCTATGGTAGCGTCTCAAGAATGAACTCAAGCATTTTCTATATGTTCTCAAATTGCATAAATGACAAGTTCTCAATCCTTAGACACTCCATCTATTTCAATTTCCTTGGCTCATTGTTCAAACTTAGAAATAACTGTGGGAAATTCTTTATTTATTTTTCAAACACTTTCTAAGAAATTTTCTAATTGTTTAGAATTCTCGCAAACTTTCATATTAGCTCAAGAAAGTACATATGATGGTCTTATTAAAACAGGATATCAAACTTTTTTTGAGAAATTTCTTGCATCTTTTATACTTGATAATTCTGCCCATATAGGTTGATCAACTCATAAAGAGTCTAATAATCCAGAAAATTTATTTCTATCTTCAGCTAAATCTATATATTTAGGATCTGTTCAAAGAACATTTATTCAAGCATTCTTCAATGCAACAGCTAAATTATTTGCTATTTGTCATCAAACTGAAACAATTACTCAAATAGGTTTTTCTATCTCACAAATATCAAGTACTTTTTCCAAACTTATTTCATCAAAATACAATTTATCACTCATCTCATAATCTGTAGAAACAGTTTCTGGATTGGAATTTAAAACAATAGTCTCATATCAATGATTTTTTAAAGTTTTTAAGGTATTTACTCAACACCAATCAAATTCTACTGAAGATCAAATTCTATATGCTCAAGATCACAAAACCAAAATCTTTTTTGATTTCTTTTTTAATAACTTTATATCATTTTCAACTCAATGATATGTAGTATATAAATAATTAGTAAGTGCTGGAAATTCTCATGCTAATGTATCAATTTGTTTTACAATTGGTGTTATAGATTTACTAATTCTAAAATCCCTTATTTGTTTTTCAGACTTTCAAATAAGTGTAGAAATTTGTTTATCTGAAAATCATTGTTTTTTTGATTTCTTAATTAATGAAGTTATTTTTGAAAGTTCGAAGTATTTCTCTTTTGTTAAATCTTGTCTTGTTTTTACTATATTATAAATCTTTTGTAAGAAAAATTTATCAATATAAGTTAGAGAATGTATCTTTTCTAAAGTATATCAATCTTTAAATGCATTTACAATAGCAAAAATCCTATTAGGAGTTGGAAATTCTAATAACTTATCAATATCTTTTAACTTATCTTCATTTCAAACAAGTCAATTTACTCATATATCAAGACTTCTTATTGCCTTTTGAAATGCTTCTTCAACATTTTTTCATATTGCCATAACTTCTCAAACTGATTTCATCTCACTTCAAATCTCTTTTTTAACTTTATCAAATTTTTCTAAATCCCATTTTGGAAATTTTATTACTACATAATCTAAACTAGGTTCAAAAAAACTTGAAGTAACCTTTGTAACTGAATTTTTAATTTGATCCAAAGTATAACCAAGTCATATTTTTGCTGCCACATAAGCCAAAGGATAACCTGTGGCTTTTGATGCTAAAGCAGAAGATCTAGATAATCTTGCATTTACCTCTATAACTCTATACTCCATAGAGTAAGGGTCATAAGCATATTGAATATTACATTCTCATACTACTCATAACATTCTAACAGTTTTTATTGCTACATCTCTAAGTAAATGATAATCTTTATCTGAAAGAGTTTGACTTGGTGCGATAACAATACTTTCTCATGTATGAATTCACATTGGATCAAAATTCTCCATATTACATACAGTAATACAGTTATCATTTTCATCTCTGACCACCTCATATTCTAATTCTTTCCATCATTTCAAACTTTCATCTATAATAACTTGATCTGAATAAGAAAATGATTTTTCTAACAGGGACTTTAATTCTTTATCATTTTTAGCAAATCAAGATCACAATCATCACAAAGCAAAAGCTGCTCTAACCAAAACAGGGTATCAAATCCTGTTTGCTATTTTTATAGCTTGTTTTTTTGAAGTGGCAGATTCTGATATTGCGTATTTTATTCAAACACTTTGAAGAGCTTTATTAAACTTTTTTCTATCTTCTGTCATTTCAATTACTTCTGTTGGAGTTCATAATACTTCTACTGAATACTCTTCTAATACTCCAGCTTTTTTTAATTCTAATCAACAGTTTAAAGCTGTTTGTCATCAAAATGATAACATTATTCAATCTGGTCTTTCTTTCTTTATTACTTTCTCTACAAAATATGGTGTTACTGGAAGAAAATAAATACTATCAGCAAATCATGGATCTGTCTGAACTGTTGCTATGTTTGGATTTATAAGCACAGTCTTTATCCCCTCTTCTTTAACTGATTTAATTGCTTGACTTCAAGAATAATCAAATTCTCAGGCTTCTCAAATCTTTAATGCTCAAGAACCTAAAATAAGTACTTTTTTAAACTTTTTCATTTGTAAAATATAAATTAATTATTTAAGACTATTTATAAAACCTTCAAATAGATAGTTACTATCATTTGGTCCAGGATCACTTTCAGGATGAAATTGAACACTTCTAATATTTTTATTAACAAACTTTATTCATTCATTGGTATTATCATTTATATTTGTAAACCAAGGCTCTATATATTTTGGAAGAGTCTCTTCATTGATAGCATATGAATGATTTTGTGATGTAATAATACATTTTCAATTTTCCAGATTTTTACATGGTTGATTTTGTCATCTATGTCAATACTTCAATTTATAAGTATAAGCTCATGAGGCCAGAGCTATTAATTGATTTCATAGACATATTCAAAATATATTTTTATTTAATCTAATTGCTTTTCTTATCTGTCAAATAGCTACAGTATTTTTCTCTGGGTTACCCGGTCAATTTGATACAAATAATCAATCAAAATCTAATTTCTCATCAATAAATTTATAATTATGAGGAACTCTTATAACAGTGGTATCATATTTTAACAAATTTCTAATTATATTATTTTTTACTCACATATCTAGTAAACATATTCTTTTTTTTCAATTTCAGTACACTTTTATTTCTTTACAAGAAACTTCTGAGGATAAATTCCTAAGATTAGGATTTCTAAACCTTATGCTTTTTTCTCAGGGAAACAAAATCTTTCATAACATCATTCATTTATCTCTTATTTTTTTTGTTAAAGCTCTAGTATCTATTCATGTAATTGCAGGAATTTTATGACTGATTAAAAAGTCAGATAATGAATGTTTTGCTTGATAATGATTATAATTATAAGAATACTCGCTAACAATTAATGCTGACATATGAATATTATCTGACTCAAAATATTTTCTAATTCAAAAAACATCCACTTCTTTAAAATCTGGAATACCATAATTTCAAAAAAGTGGATATGTTGCAATAAGTATTTGTCATTTATAAGAAGGATCTGTCAAAAGCTCTGGGTATCATACCATTCAAGTATTAAAAACTACTTCTCATGTAATATTTTTATTATATCAAAAACTTTCTCCTACAAATTCAGTTCAATCCTGTAAAATAAGTTTTGCTTCCATTTTTTAATAATGTTAAATTTTAAACCATCATTGTCAAAGCATTATACAAACAAATTTTTATATGCAATTTTTTATGAAAAAATCTTGCATATAAATTAATGAACATCTAAAACTTAACAATAGATAACAAACAAGCTGGAATATAATAATTTTTTCCTGTTTTTTCTAGTGTATCTTTTGTTATTATAATATTTTTCTCTGTTTTATAATTTTCATCAAAATTTTTTATAATTTTTGGAAAAGAGACTTTATTTCTATACTTTACTTCTATTGAAATATAAGAATTATATGATTTTTCTATTATAAAATCAATTTCTGCCTTTGAAATAGTTCTGTAAAAATAAATTTGCTTTTTGTCAAACTTTTTTCTAAGCTCATTATAAACAAAGTTTTCAACCTCAACTCATAAATCTATTTTGCTTTCAATTGAATCAAAATCCCTAAGTAAATGGTTTTTGATAGATATATCTTCAACAAAAATTTTAGGCATTTTACTTATTTCTTTTCTTGTATTTTTAAAAAATGGAGATACTCTTGAAAAAACAAAAGTTCATTCTAAGATATCTAAATACTTATTTACCGTTTGAGCAGATATATTTAGAGTAGAAGATATTTCATTTACATTTACAAGATTTCAAATATTTGAAGATAATAGTTTTGTCAAATCATTAAAAGCCCTTATATTTTCAATTTTTAAAAAATCAACTACATCTTTTTGTATATAAGTTTCAATTATTTCACTAAGAATAATTTTTTTATCTTCCAAATTTTGAGTAAAAACAACTTCAGGATAAGCTCAATACTTCAAATATTCTAAAAAATTAGTTTCCAAAGAAGACTTAAAAGTAGCATAAAAACTTTCTAAATCTAAAAAGTTTTCTATATCTATTTTTTGCTTATTTTTTATATTTTCCCTATAAGCAAAAAAATCAAGAAAGCTTAATCTATCTATATAAAAACTAACTGCTCTTCCCGTTAGAAATTCTGAATTTTTAGTTATTTCTAAACTAGAACTTCCTGAAACTATTATTTGCAACTTTCACTTATATTCATCAAAAATATTTTTTAAAAATAATCAAGTTTCTTTTATAAATTGAAATTCATCTATATACAAATAAATAAAAGTATTTGGAAAATCATATTTTAACTTTAAGTATGTGATTAAACTTTCTGGATTTTTGAAAATATCTAAATTTGAAATCTTATCAGCATACAAAAAAACAGATTTTTTATTTTTTTCTTTTTTAGTTAGTTTTTCAAGCTCTTTCATAAGTGTAGTTTTTCAAACTTGTCTTGCTCATTTCAAAATAATTATTTTATCTTTAGAAAGCCATTTTTTGATATCATTAAGTATTTCTCTTTTTATCATATTTTATAATATTAGATAATAAGTTACTCTAATTATATCTTTTTAGTTTTAAAAAATCAAGATATTTTCAAAACAGCAGTTTAAAAAAATCAAGGTAGAAATAAATAGTTTTATAAATATAAATCACTATGATATTTGACTCCTATGAATATTTATATATCATTTCTTTGTGAATAAATATAATTTTAGTCTAGATAACTTTTCTATGCACAATATATTATAAATCCGCACATAAATAACTATAAACTTTTTTATTTTTATAAAATCTGAAAAAGAATAAAAAGATATAATTGTTATGCATCCTCTTCCGAAAGTAAATGAGGTTCATAAAGATGTTGACTTATTACCAAATGCTGCTTTTTTTAGGCAAGCTGAAAACAGACTTCCTATTAGAATGGCTTTATTATATTTATTACTTAAATAATTATGTCAGCCAAACTAAAGTATTTTATAATAATTTGGACAATAGTTTCAATAAGTTTTTGGTGAATTTACAGCATATTTGTAGAATATATTGCACTTGGATTATATATGCCTCTTTTTTTTGGATTAATAGCTGTACCAGAATATTTTAAAAAAGATTCTATTGAAAAAAGAGTAAAGAACTGGAAACTAAAACCACTACTAAAATTTATGATTTTAGGTTATTTTATGGTTTTATTAGAAGAGGTAATTGCGTGAATAGTAAACCATTTATTAGAGGTAAACCAATTTTCAGAAAAATTTTCTTTAGTTATGATGATAACAAGGATACTACAATATCAATTTTTTAATCTATTTGCCTTTACAGGACTTATTTTTGGAATATATATATCTATAAAAATATTTAATTATTCTAGAAAAGAGATGCTTTTTGTTGCTTGATTATGGTGATTATATGTAGAAAAAGTAGTTTCTCAAGTAGTTATAAATCCAGCTTATGTTATCTTGACTATCATTCCAACAATTTTAATATATGCAGCTATAATCTACCCTTCCCTTCTTTCAATTGATTTTCCTAAGCAAAAAAGCAAGTTAAATAATATATTAAAATACATTTTAACTTTGATAATTATATATATTTCTTGTGTTATTCCTATGTTAATAGTAAGCATAGTTAGAACAAATTATCCTTTTTTATTTCCTCCAGAGAGGTTGTTGGGGATGTAGGAGAATTAAGATATACATTAGGATAAATTAGATAAAATCAAACACTATCAGGAAATTCTCCATTTGAACAAACAGTCCAAAAAGATGACATTCTACCTAATTTACATTTAATATAGTTAATTTTAAAACCTACTTATTCACTAGGAGTAGTTTCAAGAACATATTCACTTATTTTTTAATACTACTTTTTCTCAATAAATTTAGCCTTTACTATCCATCTACCAGTTATTCATCAAATAGGAGTACAAGTAAATAAAGTTAGTTGTTTAATTCTTGTAGGATATAAAACGCTTATATCTTTTTTATCTGTATTATAACTTTTAAATACTTCATAAACATACCTATCAAATTTACCAGTTTCTTTGTTTTTTTCATATATCCATATTTCTGTTTCAGGTTTTAAAAGTATTATTTTTTGAAAATGAGTACTATACCTTCACATTGATCTATAATAAAATGAACTATGTCAAGCTATAACTTTATTTCATACTTCTCAATATCAATTTAAAGATGTTGCAGGAATTTCTACAGCTCAAGTTTCTAAATATTTCCAAAAGTTTTCATTTCAACCATTTGTAAAATTTGAATATACTTTATCATTTTTTGAAACAGTATTTATAGGCATAATTAGACCTTCTTTGGGAATAACTATATATTTATCTTTATTTCTATCTTGTTTTGGTAAGATATTCAACCAAAAATCAACATTTGTATTTTTATTTCATGCTAATCTAAATATTTCTTTATTTGGAAGTTTTATATTCACAGAGCCAATTTCCTTAAATCAAACTTTTCTATAAATATCTTCTTGCACTCAAGTCTGAGGTAAAATAGAAGGGTATTTTATTATTCAATTATTTAACATTCCTATATCTACAGTACCTTCTTGTTTTATTCCAATTTTATTTCTTTCTATATATTCTGCTATTTTATATTTTCTCTCACTTTTTTCTTTTGTATTTATTAAATCATCAAGTTCAATATCTGTTATGTTTATTATATCTTTTATTATATCTTTTATTATTTCTTTTTCTTTAACATTATTATTATCTTTTTCTTCTTTATCTGTAGGTTTTAATTCAAGTTCTGGTTCTTTAGCTTCATCTTTTACTCAACAAGTTCAATCATGACAACTATTATTATAGTCTGATTCTGAGCAATTATCTTTTACCGAATCACAGGTTTTATCATAAAGACTAGGGCTATTATCTCAATTAGGACAATCGTCTTTTTTTACACCACAAGTTCAATCATTATAATTAGAACTATAATCTCAATTAGGACAATAATCTTTTGTAATTCATCATCCTCATCATCAAATTCCTCAGGAATTATTTGGAGTTGAACTACTTATTATTATTGTTGGATCATTTCCATTATCTCAATCTCAGTCTATATCTTGAGATGGTGTGGCATTATCTGATATATCTACTACATCATTGTTACTTGGATCTTTCGATGTTACTTGTGATTGATTCGTAATATTTCATTGGTCTATATCTGCTTGTGTA
>PDTW01000051.1 GCA_002749055.1 Candidatus Altimarinota bacterium
AATTTGTGTTTTGAAAGAGCATTTATACATACGAAATTTCATCAAAAAAGACCAACCAAAAAAGGACAAAACTTATCCTTTAATGGTCGTTTTACATACGCCAAAACGATGTTTCTAACCACAAAGTTACAAATTCTTCCCAAAAGAAAAATAAAAGATTAAAAAAGAAATATTATTTATATTTTGTTTCTTACTTTAATTTATGTTAATTTAGTGGTTTATTATAGTATTTAGTAAAAAATGACAAAAAATCCGAAGATATATAAGATTAATAAAAATCATCGTATTTTAAAGGCTATTAAAAATACAGATGATATTATACAAAAAATTGTAGATACTGCATATAAAAAAATCAATTATAAAAATAGATTTGATAAAAAGAAATTACAGAAAAGTAAGACAGAAAGAAACACTTATTTTCTGTATATGTATAAATCTGATGATATAGTTTCTGATTGGAAAGATTTTTTACCAAATGACTTGACTTCAAAGAGTAATTTCACACAGCAAAAACTATCTTTAATATTATTTATAAAAACCACAAATAATTTGTTTTGCATAGTTGGAGGAAATGCTTATAAAATGATATTACCTTTTATTGACCAGTCTTTTGGACTAAATTTATATACAAGAATTATACAGCCTGAATCTGACGAGTTAATTTCAATCAAATCAAGAGGGATAACAGGTTCAAGAATAGGTATTAATGAACAATTTAGAAATGATTACCGAATAATAGATTTTATAAGATTTGGAAATTAGTTTTTGTTGATAGAAAACAAGGTTTTGTAAAATTAAGAAAAGGTTTATGGCTAAATGAAAAAGAATTAATTAACAAAAACTTAAAGTTGAAATGTTGGGCAGACTATGCAATTGATAAAAATACAGAATGGTATGCTAATGATTTTGGTTTAAATTTAAGAGAATGTAACTCAATAAAGTGCAAAAAGATAATAACTCTAAGAGGCGATTTATATGGAATTAAACTGACTAATAAACGAAAAGGAAAATGGTGTAAAGTGAAAGTTACTAAATACAGAAAACATCCTTGTACAGGTGAGAGTAATATTGTTATTAAGACCTATACAGGTTGGATAAAACTAATTTCCGAAGAAGGAACTCTTAATGTTTGGAATTATAGTAAAGGCTGTTAAATAAAAAATTATGAAAAAAACACTTATAATATTATTGATTAGTTTAGCGAATTTTGCACAAGAAAATCCGTTAAAATATGTTGATTTTTATGATATTGAAGACATTAATTTTGATGTTTTTGATACTCCTCAATATCAGAAATTTTATAATAAATCGTTTGATGAAGAAATGTTTTTTAAATATTATTTTAAGGTTTGGAACGAAGAACAAAGTATTTCTGAAAATGATTTTAACGAGTTTTTTAATTATGATGATGTAGTAAAAAAATCGCCTTGTATTGCCGAAAATTATAATGAATTATCTGAAAAAAATATTTTAGAAATTAAAAATAATTTGCCAAATCTGACCGAAAAAGATATTAAAATTGAATACGGATTGACCTTAAAAACAGTGAATTTACGTCGTTTTCCAACAACTGAATTTTGTTTTAAAAACGTTAGAAATGCAGGCGAAGGTTATCCGTTTGATTATTTTCAATATTCAACGTTATGGATTGCCTCGCCAGTTGCTATTTTGACCAAAACCAAAGATAATTTATGGTATTTTATCAATTCGCAAAACAACAAAGGTTGGGTAAAATCGGAGGATATTGTGGTTTTGAATAAACAGCAAATTAAGAAGTTTCAAAAAATGAATTTTGCAACGCCTACCGAAGATAAAATAATTTTAAAAGGTAAGTCAAAATCGTATAAAGTGTTTATTGGTAGTTTGTTACCATTGGTTAGTGGTAAATTATTACTTCCAAATAAAA
>PDTW01000027.1 GCA_002749055.1 Candidatus Altimarinota bacterium
TTCTTTTTTTATACCATTTTTCAAATCCAAAAATTTCTTCTAATTCATGAATAATAAATAAAACAGGGAATAAATATATAATGTAGTCCATTAAAAAAAATATTAAAAAATATTTTCCCTCTCCAACATCAACAATCTCTTTTTCACAGCAACTCCTCAACCATATCAACCAATTGAGCCACTCTTTTCAATAATTCTATGACAGGGAATAATAAGTGCAATTGCATTTGCTCCATTTGCTGAGGCTACTGCTCTCACAGCTTTAGGATTATTTATTTTCTTTGCTAAGTCTAAATACGATGCAGTTTCTCAGTATTTCAGCTCTAAAAGAGCTTCCCAAACTTGTTTTTGAAATGGAGTTCAGACAGTTAAAATAGGAATATTAAAACTTTTTCTTTTTCATTCTAAATACTCATCAATTTGCTTTTTTACTTCTCTAATAACTTTATCTTCTTTTTCTATAAATTCTGCATTTAAACCTTTTTTAATTCTCAAATCTACTGTATTTCTCATTTTTCTAAAAGCAAAATCCAAAAGACATATTTTCCCTTCAAAAGAGCCAATTATAAGTTCTCAGATTTTTGTTTTATAGTGAGAAGTATTGATTATATTTTTCATAAATTATTTTGGAAAAAGTAATAATTATATTTTATAGTATATGTATTTTATGAAAAAAACAATTAAAACATTTACCTAGCTATTGCTTATATACGATGTTGGTAGTAATTTACTCACTCTCAACTTCTATAATTTTTAAATCATCATTAAACACTTCTCCACTTGATATTTGTGGTGAACTATAAAGACCAAAGTGTGCTTGAGATAATTTATTCGTTATATTACCAATCTTAGCATAAGAAACCAATTCTCCATTTTGCCATACTTTAGCATAACCATTATCTCTAAAATCTAAAAATATTTTTAATTCAACCCATTGTTTTTGAGGAAAAGTAATAGTAGAAGTTTGGAAAATACTATTTTGTTCTCCCTGATTTGTCGTATGTTGTAAATGCACAAATCCATTTGCACTTAAATTTACAAGCACTGTTCTAGCCCAATTATCAGTTTCATCATCCGTAAAAGTAGCAAAACTTAACCAATCGTCTTCACCTTTTTTATCTTTATTTAATTCCATATCTACCCAAACCCATAAAGAAACATAACAAGGTGTTTTAAAAGGTCATTTCTTTGTTTTTTGAAATTGCACTGTAGAATATCCTCTATGATTATTATTTACTTTTGATGTTGATGCTTTATTTGAGCCTTTAATTCAAGCTCTATGGGAATAAGTACCACTGTGAACATTTGAATTTGTAAGTTCATGAAAAGTTGTTCCAAGATGATTTTGCGGTGTTATATAAAAGTCATTAAAATCTTTTACACTTTCAAATGAGGTAATAAATTCTCTTTTTGCTTGTTTAGAAATTACAAAGTCATTAGATTCTTTACTACAAGAAAATAATAGCAAAATTAATATAGTTATCATATTTATTTTAATCATTTTTTTCAGGAATTTTTATAATTAAAATAAAACAAAACTGAAATCAAAACTGCTCCTGAAATATCAAGTAACATATCTTTTTGTGCATCCCAAATATCTCATTGTGAACCGAGGAAATTTGCTGCTTGCTCTCATCAAAATAAAATTGCATAAATCATCTCAATAATTTCATACAAAGCTCACCAAAATCAAAGAGCAAAAATTCCTACAAAAATAGCCATCCAAATATTTGTAACCCATTTTTTTCTAACTACAAGTTCAGCTACAGGATAAGCAAAAACTCAAATTAAAAAATGCCCTACTCTATCAAAATTATTTCTTCACTCAGAGAAAATAAAATCCATATTTAAAGAATTTAGCATTGCATTAAAAGTATCAAAAGGAACTTTCTCAAAAGTATAATGACCTCAAATTGTATGGAAACATAAAAATAAAGTCATCAAGAAATATGAAGTATTTGAAAATCTAAATTTTTTAAAAGCTAAAACTAAAATTACAACAACTATCATAACAGGAATATTTTCAGCCCACCAAGTTGCTCTATCAAGTGGTGAAATTGCTAAAAAAGTGAATAAAATTATATATATTCATAATAAAAAATATGGAAAGTAGTTTTTTATATTTTTCATAAAGTTTAATTTAACTTGTAAACATTGTTTTAATTTGTACTTTCTTTCGTAAGTCCTACCCATTTAAAAGACCTTCTTAAAAATGTTTCTGCATTTTCTTGAATTATTTCTCCGTGAGACAAAATAATCTTTTTTGGTTTCCAACTAAGAATTTTCTCTATATGTTTTCTGGCTTCTTTTTTTCTAAAATAAAAGCTCAAACACCAATCAATGGGCATTTTCCCATTTGGAGCAAGTACACCAGCAAACTTGGCAATTTGTCTTTTAAAGAATGGAAGTGCTTCGGGTGAGAAGTTTTCAATAAGGTCAGTTACAATTAAAACATTAGTTTTTTTATGAAAAAATATACATTCTTGCATAGCAAAAGATCCAGTAAAAAGTAATTGGTTTATATCTTCTTCCCATGGTGTATTACTCATCTCATCAAGAGTACCATCAAAACAAAGATCATCTCTTTTTTTAATTACTTGTTTTGTACCATACATCAAAGAATCAGGATAAGCCTTTTGCCATTCTTTTAAAAATAAATGATGAAGAGGGTTTGGTGATATTAAGTATTTTACTTTTCCTAGAGAATCCACCTGAGATTTCAAATCTGGAGTTAACCTTATAGGACTATGCACCCAAAGATCACCATTTGATAGCATAACAATAGTCATACGAGTAGTGAATGGAAATGAGTAAAAATTTAAAGTTTCTCCATTAAATATCCAAAGATTTTTATCAATATTTATCATATTTTGTTTATTTTTTGATTTCATTATAATAAAAAACAAGAAAAATAAAATTATTTTCCTTGTTTTAAATAAATTTTTCTAAAATTATTTTTGTTCAGATTCAAGTCTTTTATAGAATATATAGACAAATGCCATTCCAAATACTGTTAAAATTGATGAAATTACAAGTTCTATAATATCTCCAACAAGCCCAGCAAAGAAATTATAACTTTGAGTATAAACAATAAAAGATCTTAAATCTTTGAAATCAATATCAACAATAGAAGGATTTGTTCAAATGCTTCCTGTTATCATTCCAACAACCCACATTATAATACCAACAAGGATACCATAAACAAAGTAGTTTCCAATAACTCTCCAAAGTTTCCCATTTGTGAGAGAAAGTTTTTTATCAAAATTTTCTTTTGTATAATTATCAGTATCAATTGAATCTACCACAGAGAAAGAAGTTTTAAGTCCTCTATAAAATAAAAATATAAGTTGCATTACTCCACCAATTACTACAACGAATGAACCTGCCTCTATACCAGCAATAATCATTATAAAACCAATAAGAGTTATAATAAAAGGAACTAAAACTACATACATAAATACAAACCAGTACATTTTAATAACTCCTCAAAAATTTTTCATTCCATAACTAAAATTTGCTTTTAAATCAATTGTTTCTCCATTTGCAGCATTTTTAATACTTCTAAAAGTACAAGCAAAAACTGGAACACTGAAAACAAGATATACTAAAAGTACAACTATTATTGCAAGTATTACTAAAATAGCCATTGCAGTTGTAGGCTCATTTCCTCCTGTAAGAGTAGCAAGTATTGTAATTATTGCTCACATTACAGCAAGCAACATAATTGCATTGTAAATAATAAATGGAAGAGTAAGTTTAATGAAATTCTTCCCATAAAGCTCAATACTTTGACTAAACCTATCAAGAACACCTTCTTTATATTTCATATAAATAAAGATTAAATAATAAATAATACTTTTTAAACTTAAAGTATGCAAAGATTATAAATAATTATTCATTAAAAGCAATTTTATTGTTTTTTCTTAATTTTTTTCTCTAAAAAATAAGTCCCAACTACACCAAGTGCTGCAACCACAATAGTAGTTCAATCAAGAACATAAAATGCTGTAAAAAGTCTTGAAATCTCAGTTGTAGGATGTAAGTCACCATATCAAACTGTAGTTAAGGTAATAGCACTAAAATAAAATGAAGTTATAAGACTCCATTTTTCTAAAAAATGATACATAAAAGTTCAAAGTGCTAACCATCAAGCAATTGTGCTTATAAAAATACTGATTTTTATTTTTGGATTCATAGGTTTTTAAGTGAAATAATTAAATATTTTTGTTATAAAAAAAAGGGGGGGGGGAATAAAATTATTTTTCTTGCTTTAAATTTCTATTTTCCTTGTTGCATATTTTAAAATCCACTTTGTATTTTCATTTTCTGATTTTTGGTATTTTTTGATAAATTTCACAGCTTCTGTTTTATTTACTTTTAAATAATCTGTAATATTATTTGCAACTGATTTTCTGACAAATTTTATATCGTCTTCCATTAAGTTTTCCAAAATTTGAAAAACAAGTTGAGGATTTTCTATAAAAGTATCAAGTTTTGTGGACCAAGGAAGTTTTGGTCTTGAGCCTTCAGAAGCAAGTCTACGAAGATGAAAATCATTTGATTTTGACCACTTTTGCATTATCTTTATGGTTTTTTCAGGATATTTTCTGATAAATGGTCTGATAGCATATTCTCCCGTATTTCTTTTTGTAATTTCTTCAATAGCTTTTATTGAAATATCAAAATCATCTAAACCATATTTTTCTACAAATTTTCCAATTGGCATGACCCAGTAAAACTCTTTAAACATTCCTATTTCATTCGGATTTTCTGGACCCAAAATTTGAGATAATATATTTACTGATTCAAAGTAAGAAGTTGGAAAAAATTTCTTTAACTCGTCTGCATGGAGTTCTATTCTTTTAGTATAACCAAGTGTTTTACACTTTTCTTTTATGTTTTTAATATAACTTTTATCATCAAAATCTTTGTAAACAAGCTTTATTTTTTCTGCCAAAAGTTTTGCAAGATTATCTCCAAAATATTGTGTTATGCTGTTGTCTTTTATCATAATTTTTGAAATTAGTTTTAACATTTTCATTATAACAAAAAACAAGAAAAATAAATTTATTTTTCTTGTTTTTTTTCTCAATAATTTTTTTTATTTCATTGAATGTAAACCAACTCTATTTCCTTCAGTATCAATAATTTGAGCAAAGAACCCAAATTCACCAATATCTGTCTTTGGCACAATTATTTTTCCACCAGCTTCTTCCACGCGAGTCAGTTCTACTGATACATCTTCACAACTAAAATATACAACCGTTCCATCAGTACTTGGTTTATAACATTCTGAATGCATCAAAGCTCCAGCTGCTCCTGCTGCATTTGGGTTACCAGCTCAAAATGCATACATTTTTGCTCAAGGCATATCAATAAATTGAAATACTAAACCAAACACTTTTTCATAAAATGTTTTTGCTCTTTCAAGATCTGTTGTAGCAATTTCCACCCGTCCAATTGGATTTCTCATATTTGTTTCCATAGTTTTTTAATTTAATTAATAAACATTTTTAATTATAAGAAGAAAATACTAAAAGCAAAAATTTAAAATTTGTAAAAGAAGATTTTCTTATATAATGAATTAAAATAACTCAAAATATTTCCATATTATGAATACAATAGTATAAAAATTATGAATAATAGTGTAAAAAGATTTAAATTTTCCTTAAAAGGAAGAATTTTATGGTTATATATTAAATACCAAATTATTTCTAAATCTTTGCTTGTTATTTTTGTGCTTCCATTTTTGAGTTTTATCACTCAAATTATAATAGAAAGCAGTGGAAGAACAAACATATCTAGTGGAGATTATATTGATTTCTTTATGAGTTTAAGTGGAATTTCTGTAATTGCCTCTGGCACCTTTATTTTAATTTTAATTTTGGCTATAGATATCAATACTTTTATTATTATTAGCTCCCTTGTAGAAGAGAATAAACTAAAAATTAAAATTAAAAGTATTTTTATTGCTATTTTAAAATCTTTAAAAGTATTTTTCTCACCAATTGGTATTTTACTTGTAGTTTTTGTAGCCGTCATTTTACCACTTATAAATATAGGTGTGACTCTTGGTCCAATGAAAAGTTTTGCTGTTCCAAATTTTATCACTTCTGTAATTTTTGCAAATCCTTTATATCTTACACTCTATACAATAGTAATAGGATTTTTAACAATTATAAGCTTCATCTATATTTTTACTATTCACTTTGCTTTAATAGATAACCAAAAAATTTGACAAGCTCTCAAAAGTTCAAAACTTTTAATGAAAAAATATTGGAAAAATTTTTTCATAGATTATATATGGACTATGATAAAAGTTACTTTTTTCTGTTTTATTTTTGGAGCAATTTTATTTGGATTTTTTATATTATCAACTTGGATTATAAGCATATGGTACCCGGATAATGAAGTTTTAGCTTTACTTTTAATGTTCTCTCTAATAGAACTATTCGCATTTTTCCCTTTTTTCTCAGTTCCTATTGCTATTTTTGTACTTACAAAATTATTTTACAAATATAATGCATTAGAAAATAAACATATAGAGATAAAATTAGAACAAAATTCAATTTGACTTAATGAAGAAGATTTATCAAGAAAAATCAAGGTAAAAACAAAGTTAGAAGTAATTATTGTTTTGGTAATAATTTTTACATTCAATTTTTTACTTGCTTTTGTAGTGAAGGAAAATTTCTCAGAAATATTTAAAACAAATATAAATGTAGAATTAATTACTCATAGAGGTGGTGGAGATTTGGGTGCTGAAAATACAGTTGATGGGATAAAAAAAGCTATAAGACAAAAAGCTTCTTGGACAGAAATTGATGTACAAAGAACCAAAGATTGAAAATACATTCTCAATCATGATGTAAATTTTAAAAGAGTTACAGGAATTGAGAAAAAACCAATTGAAATGACTCTTGACGAGATAAAAAAACTGAAGGTAAAAAATAACTTTGAAGAAAATGCACCAGCTAAACCAGTCCCTACTTTTGAAGAAGTTTTAAATGTCTCAAAAGGAAAAATTGGAGTTTTCGTAGAGCTTAAATGAGAAACAGCAGATGAAAAAATGGTTGATGATGTGGTTGCTATTATAAAATCAAAAAATATGCTTGAAGAATGTGTAATTCTATCATTGAATTATAATATTATTAAATATACAGAAAGGAAATACCCGGAAATAAAAACAGGATATTTATACTTTTTCTCAGTAGGAGATTTAAAAACTTTAGAAGGAGATTACTTGATTATGGAAGAAAGAGAGGCTACAAAATGAAATTTAGACACAATTCATAAAGCTGGTAAAAAAGCAGTTGTTTGGACAATAAATACACCTGAATCCATTGAAAAGTTTATTCACTCGGATGTTGATGGAATTATAACAGACCATATTTGAGCGGTAAAAAAAGCTATTGAAAAATCTAAAAAAAGAAGCCATTTAGATATAATTATAGATAATTTTATGAGGTAATAAGTTTTAGTTTTTAATTTAATCTATAAATACCATTTTTATGAAACTTTTAAAAAATAATTTTAGAATATGGAGGTAAAAACCAGATTTCTTACTATTTTTTAATTTAAATCATTAAATTAATTTTTCTTAATTCTACTATTGGAAATATTTTTAAGAAAAATAAGCCTAAAAAAACCTGCACATAATTGTGCAGGTACTCCAACTTTTATCTTTTATTTCTTTGTTTTTATTCTCTTTAGGGCTAAAAGACTTAGTCCCATAACTCCTAATGCATTAATTTATCTAACTCCCACCACCCTATCACTAAACTTTAATTTCTCAATATTTTCTAAAGTATTTTTTCCATCTCTATTTTCTTTTGTATCTTTTACAATCGTTTTTCCATTTTCAGTAAGCACTTCATATTCATCGGATTTTCCAGAGAAAATAACTGTATTTATTCAAGTATTTCAAGTAATAGAATTATCCATATTATTTACCACAACATTATTGTTATTTTTCCCAAGCGAAGTAATATCTTTTAAATACTGTGAATGATTTGTATAAGGTTTTGAAACATCAAATTTGAGAGAAAAAGTTCCTGAAAAACTTGGCTCAATCCTAGCATTATAAGTGATATATGGGTGAAAAAACATTTCTGCTACATCGTATCCCATTTTATCATCTGTTTTTGTGTCTTCTCTGGTTTTTCCAACATAAAGTCCCCACATTCCATTAGTTTTGCTTTCTCTGTAAGCTCCCCAAAGTCCATAATAAGAATCAATAACTGCTGCTAAATATTCTTGTGATAAACTATTTTCTCTAGCTAACTCTTTAATCCAAGCCTTATTTTCTTCACCTATTCACCAAAGATTTTTTGCACTCCCATTTTTTTGAGCTTTTCTAATTTCTGCTTGATAATCTTTTAGAGCCCCTCTAAATTCACCATTTCCATCAACTCAAATTCCATTATCATGCACAAAGTGTAAAATCTCTTCATAAGCTGCATCTCTATGCTTATAATTTTGTTTTATATACCAATCTCCACCTTCAGTTTGGATTTCATTTTGATAAAGTGGTTGAGCATTTATTTTTTCAGCTACTTTATTTGCTCCATCATCTTGGACCATTAAGCAAGGCAAGAACCGAGTTATTATCAGCCATTTTATTTGCTACTGCACTTTTATCTCTACCATACTTTGAATCTGGAAAATTATTTAAATAATGCATTAAAATATTTCTTGCTCTTAGAATTTGCTCATCCGAAATTTTATCTTGAGCCACTATATGAATTGCATTTCCATTTGGAGCAACTACTTTTGTGTATCTGTTGAAATTATTTTTGTAAACAGAATCTAGAGAATCAGGGATTTTTGTAGAAATATCTCTAAGTTTTGAAGAAACTGTTTGAGAGTTTTTGGAAGTGTTTTTCAGAATATTATCTGATTTTGTATTTTCTGTTTTTTCAGTTTTAATTTTATTTCCATCAACATCATATCCTGGTTCATTTGATAGATAGTTAAATTTGTAGATTCCTGCTGCTGCAACTGCTATAATGATAATTGCAAGGATAATAAGTATTTTTTTCATAAAAATTTTTAAAATTAAAAAGTAAAATTATTCTCCAAACTCTTTATCATTTTCCATCAAAAATGGTTTTGCTGTTTCAGGTGTCGTCATATCTCCATATTTTTTCATAAAATATTCCTTAACTTCAGATTTTTTATCAAAAATAACTGCTTGATAAGGTAAATCAAAACTTAGTTTTTCTAAAAATACAAATTTTCCTTCTGCTTCAAGCAAAACCCCAATATGACCGATAAATAAAACATTGTCTAAATCACTGTGATTGAACATTGAAATAACAGAGAATCAAGGTTTTGTGTTAAATTTTATATTATGTTCTTTAAAATATTTTTTGATATTTTTAAGGTGAATTTGCTTATCTTTTACTAAAGGAGTTGAGATTCCAGCAAAAAAAGTATAAAATTTTTCTTTATCTTTTTCTGAAAATATTTTTTCTGGAAAATTATTTATAGCCCCTTCATCAAAAGTGAGAACTTGTGAAACTTCTTTTGTAAAATTTTCCACATTTACAAAATCTTTAAAAAGTGTAAAACTTGAAATCCTACAATTTGTTCCCATAAAATCTATATTTTTATTTTCAAGTTTTTCAAGATACAAAGGATAATCTCCATCTCTAGAAAAATTCTTTATTTCTTTAAAACCTCATTTTGTAAGCCCTTCTTTTTCTACAGCATCATTAAAATAATCCACATAATAAAAATAAGAATCTATATTTTTTTCTGAAATCTCATATTTTGCAAGTGTATTTTTTATAAAATCTTGAGTTTTTTGGTCTGTTAAATTTGAGTAAGAAAAAGGAGTTATATTTTTTAGTTGTCATTCTGAACTTGATTCAGAATCTCACTTTTTACAAAGCAAGTCTTCAAAATATTTATAATCTTTTTTGGGTTTAAAGAAAACAAGTTTAGACTTTTTACAACCTTCAAGGTTATTAAATTCTACATATTGATACGATAAAGAGGAATAAAGTTTTGTTCATCAATCTTTATATATTTCTCCTTGATATGGGAAAAATAAAACTAACAAAAGTATAATAAAAACCAAAACTCAAATTGTTTTTTTCATAACATAACTTTATTAAGAATTAAAATTTAATAAAAATTAAACTTCTCATTTTTAATTTTATTATTCATAAGTTTTTTGTTTTTTTGAATGCAAAAACAAGTAATAGGAAGATTATACATATAACAAAACTTTTCTCAAATTTTTATAATTTTTTTGTAAAGAAAAATTAAATTATTAAAATATAAAAACTATCTAAATTTAAACTCTTACCCTTACAAATAAGTATATAATTGAATATATAAAAAATATATAAAATAAAATGAAACAATTATTTAATAAAAAAAGTCATCAGAAATTTATAAAGTATTTCTGAATAAAAGAGAAACCAAGCAAAATTGAAAATGATTTTTACAAAAAAACTGAAAAATATATAAAATATATCAAATATATTCCATGACTAAAAATGATTTGAATATGAAATAGTGTATCTATGAACTCAGCTTCTGTTAATTCAGATATAGACCTATTCATAATAACTGACAAAAAGAGATTATGGATAGTTAGAATCTTTATAACTATAGTATTTCAACTACTATGAGTTAGAAAAAACAGAAAAAATCATGCTTCCAAATTCTGCCTTAGTTTTTTTACAACAACTGATTGAATGAATTTCCAAAGTTTTGCTTTGGAAGATGATATTTATCTATATTTTTGGATAATTTATTTAAAACCAATATTAAATTATGATAATACATATCAAAAATTTCTAGAAGCTAATGAAAGATGGTGCAACTTTTGATGGTATGAAAATATTTTAAGTCAAAATCAAAAATATATAAAATATTCTAACTCTAATAAAAATAGTTTCTTAAAAAAATTAATAAAAAATATTTTTAACTATCCTCTTGATATTTTAGAAATAATATTAAAAAAAGTTTTTATAAAAAAATCTATAAAAAGATATAACTCTCTATGAAAACCCTTTTGAATTATAATAAATGATGATATATTAAAATTCCATGACAATGATATAAGAAGAGAGATTAAAAAAAATTTAATAAGTAAATAATACTTATTAAATTTTTTTATTTTTTAAAGATACTCTAACTAATCAGTCGAATAAAGGATGAGAATTTTCAAGGCTAGATTTAAATTCTGGGTGGGCTTGTGTAGCAACAAAAAATTTATTACTTGGATTTTCTATAAATTCAAGTAATTTTCAATCAGGAGACTTTCAAGATATAACCATTCATAATTTTTCTATTTGATTATGATATTTAGGATTAACTTCAAATCTATGTCTATGCCTTTCTCAAATCTTTTCTTGAGAATATAATTTATTTACCAAACTTCATTTTTTTAATATAGCATCGTAATTTCACAACCTCATAGTTCATCATTTATTTTTTACTCATCTTTGAGCAATCATTAAATCAATAACAGGATATTTAGTATTTTCATCAAATTCAACTGAATTAGCTCACTTCAAATTTCAAACATTTCTAAAGAATTCTATAACTGATAATTGTAAACCTAAACATAAGCCTAAAAATGGTAGATTATTTTCTCTAGCAAATTTTATTGCCTGAATTTTTCATTCTACTCATCTTTCTCAAAAACCTCATGGAACTATAATACCATCTAATTTTCAACTATCTTTTAATATAGTAAAATAATTTTTCACATCATCTTCTTTTTCCAAATCTTCTGAACTAATCCAAGTTATATTAACTTTACAATTTTGATTTGCTCAAGAATGAATAAGAGATTCTATCAAACTTAAATAAGTATCTTTAAAATTAGTATATTTTCAAACAATTCAAATTGAAATATCATATTTAGGTAAAATAATATTTTTTGTTAGTTCCTCCCATCTATCTAAATCTGCTTTCTTTTTTTTAAGCTTAAGTTTTTTCTCTAATATTTTTTCTAAACATTGTTTTTTAAATATTAATGGAATTTCATATATAGTCTCAACATTAACAGATTCAATTATATTTTCTTCAGAAATATCACACAAACATGAAATTTTATTTTTTATCTCACGACTCATACTAGTTTCAGTTCTACAAACAAGGATATTAGGAAAAATTCAATATTCTCTTAACTTTGTAACTGAATGTTGAATTGGTTTAGTTTTTGTTTCTCAAGAATAACTTAAATGCAAAAGAGGTGCCAAATGAACATATGCAATATTATCATCTCATAAATCTTTTTTCATTTGTCTAATAGCTTCAAGAAATGGCAAACTTTCTATATCTCAAACAGTACCTCAAACTTCAACAATAGTTATGTCACTAAAACTTGCAATATATTTCAACCTTTCTTTTATATTATCTGTAATATGAGGAACTATTTGAACAGTTTTTCACAAATAATCTCATTTTCTTTCCCTAGTTATTACATCTAAGTAAACTTTTCATGTTGTTATATTATTATCCTTATAAAACTTTATTCATAAAAATCTTTCATAATTTCAAATATCGAGATCAGTTTCTCCTCAATCTTCTGTTACAAAAACTTCTCAATGTTCATATGGACTCATAGTTCAAGCATCTATTTGTAAATATGGATCCATTTTTACCATATTTACCTTATATCAAGCTGACTGTAAAATTTTTCAAATAGATGCAGAAGTTATTCATTTTCATAAACCAGAAATAACTCATCAAGTAACAAAAATTATTTTCATATTATTTTGTTTTATTTAAGCAATATATTTTAAAACTAAAAAAATATTTTTTACTTATTATGCAAAATAAAATACATAATATATAGCAAGTTTACAAGAAATAAAAAAAAATTGATAAAAAATATAAAGATGTAGAAATAAAACTTTGACTTAAAAATAGAATTTAACAAAAAATAATTATTCTTTATATAACTATTTATTTGAAATAGTTGGTTCAATTTAAAAAACTAGAAAATAATCTAGTTTTTCTGATTTAAAATAATATTTCAAGTTGGTCTTAATGGAACATCTCAGAAAGCAGGTTTTACTATAATATAGTTATCTGGCAATCTATTTTTATACTTTTTCTTAATTTTTTTGATATCTTTTCCTATTGTTTCCATAAGTTATTTAATTAATTAAATAAAATTTCTAGTGTGTATAAAAATTGAATTATCTCCTTTGTACATATTTATGATATCATAATATTCTTTTAGTGTCAATTTTAATGATTTATTGTTATTTATATCATTTATTTTTAATTTTAAATCATTTTGTAACTTAAATATATCAATTGTTCTTCAATGTGTATGCCATTTATTTACATCTCATAACATATTTGCTATCTCTTCTGCTCTTTTTTCCTTTTCTAGTTTAGTAACTTTTTGTCATTTTTTCTCAGGATTAAACTTTCATTCATGTTTATTCCAATCTTTAAATTTATATTTTACCAACCATTCTTTCAGTAATGTAACTGTAAGGTTTTTAGCTTGTTCTATAAACTTTAATCTTCATATATCTGCTGAAACAACTATATTTAATTCTGATTGAGTTAAATAATCTCAATTTCTTTCTTTTCCTATAAGTTCATTTATTCTGTCTAAATATCAAGATGCAGGTAAAAAGCTTCCATCATTTCATGGTATTTGTGGATCAATTGGTCATAAAGAAGATGAATAATCCATATAAATATCATCTCAAGACATAGCTAATATAGTTCAAGCTGACATAGCATATTCTGGAATAATAAAATCAACTGTTTTATAATTATATCTTAATATATTTACAATATCTTCTGCTCATTCTGCTTGTCATCAAGTTGTTGTTAAAATTATAGTAATTTTATCATTATTTTTATCTTTTTTATTATTTTCAATTATAAACTTCAAAAGATTTTTTATCTTTGATGTAATAGGTCAACAATAAAATAAAATATCTCATCATGTAATATTTTCTAGTTCTAATAGTGTTTTATTTAATATATCTTGAGTAGTATTTGTAATCATAATATCATTTTAAAAAGAATAAAAAATCTTTCATCAAAAATATATTAAATATTATTAAAGTCAAATTAAAATACTCAAGACTCCCACTTTTTAGAATATATATGTCTGTTTTTTTAGCTTTTATAAAGTATTATTTATATTTATAATGCTAAGTTTCATATATTGAAAAATATAGCTTGTTTAAGCTTAATTATTTTTAAAATAATTAATTACTATAAAATATTAAAATTTAGCATAAAAAAGTAAAAATTAAACTATAAATAATAAAAAACTAGGGATCTAAGAAAATACAGGTATTTCAAATAATTACTAAATTCTTTTATTTTTTCTTAAAAAATCACATTGCCATTCATAATAAATCATCTTTTATGTCACCATCTCAATCTTTATCAAGAAAAGAAGTAGCAATATTCATTAGTCAAGGAGATGATAAAAGTGAAGAAGCAGAATCTCAAGAAGAAGAATTCGCTTTTCATAAAGCTCACATAACAAGCGAAGCTAAAGCTGATAATATTTTTTTATCTCAAACCTCTTTTTCTACATTTTCTTTTTTATCTCAGAAAATATGTCATAATATTTTGTTACCATCTTCTAAATCAAGTAAGCCAAGATTATCAATAACACTTCCATCATTTTTTTTAACAGCTTTCTCTAAAGATTCTTTTTTTTCAGGGTCATTTGAGTTATCCTTCAAAGCTCACAAAATAAGTGGCAGAGCCTTAGCTACCATTTTTTTGGAAGAGTTAATATCTGTTCAAGATTTCTCAGATATTTTATCAATAATCTTATCTTTTAACATTTCTGACATTATATTACTTAAATCCATAATTGAATATTTAAAAATTAAACTTTATTTTGCAACTTTAGGCAAAAATTCGCACACAATACCATTATTATTTCAATCCAGCCCATAAATATCAAGCTTATTTAAATCCTTTATTTCAGGATTACTTTGCTTTATTTTATAAGCACATTCATCATATTTATCTTGTGCCTCTCATTGAGTAGCAAAATCCTTACAATTTAAATCAAATTCTTTACTATTACAATTTCATGTTATCAACTTAATAGTATTTCAATCAGAATCTTTTATTGTTTCAACTCTTGATTCATTGTAATTTCAAGTTTCCCATAATTTTTTTAAATCTGCATCATAATCAAATCACTCCAATCAAATTGCAATTGCTAACAAAACTAATATCACAAAAAGCATAGTTTTCGCTTTTCACCAAAACAATAAAAGCAAAATAACAATAGACATAAGTAATGCTATAAATCACATCCTACATTTTTTACTATTTCTGCATTCAGAAAATTTTATCATAACATATTTATTACAAATAAAGTAAGATAATTGTACTTAAAAATCAGAAAAAGCAAAAATTAACTTTTAAAGTAGTTTTTTATTAAGCTTAATCATAATCCAAATTGTTTTTAGTTGTAAAAAAACAACTGGTAAAATAAGCAGAAAATATACTAAACCAAATTTTTCTATTACTCAAGTTTTTACAAATCACAAATGAATAAAGAAAAAAGAAGATACAACTAAAGCAACTCAAGGACAAATAAGAGCATAACTTCAAACACTTTTTTTCTCTCCATGTAAATAATCTTTAAAATAATTATTCATTTTCATAACTTTATATCCAATATAAGCAAAAATTAATTGAATAGAAATAGCTATAGTAGTTAATACAAAAAGTGATCCATTTTCTGAATGTATTCAAAATCAAGTATGTAAACCATGTTTTTGCCTAACAAAACTTATTGTTAATATGGTCAAAAAAGGAATAACTATCCATATAGTTGGAGAGGCTTCTTTTTTAATTCCATATTCAAGCATAGACTTAAATCAAAGTATTATCTTTATAATACCAAAAAATATAGCTATAGTTATAAAAAATATAGTTCACACCATTGCAATAGATACAGTCATTTTATTAATACTCATAGCAGCAGGTCAGGCAAATCATACTCACACCATTGCAAAAGCAAAAACAGATAACATTTGACTTAAACTATTATTCTCCACAAAATCAAAACTTTTATTCGCTATTATTCTCACAAAATATTCTGAAAAAATTTTTAATGCATATATTCAAACTAACAAAAATCAAACTAAGGCAAATGGAAATAAAGTTTCTATTTTAGACCATAAACCAGGTATAAAAATAACTCAAATTATAAAAGAAACATTTAATGACATAGCTAAAGTCAAAGGAATAGTCATAAGTATTACTTCACTATTACTATTTTTTAGATTCTCAAAATCCTTTGTTCCCCTAAATTTAAAATATTTTCTTAAATTTAAAAAAAGTAACTTATAATGTAAAAATCAAAAATAAAGAATTCACAAACAAGACAACAAAATCAGAATTTGGATAAAAATTCCTGAAGAAATACTTAATCATGACTCAAAATACTTAAACAAAGTATTATATGTTGGTATTGGATTAACTAAAGGATTATGCTTTGTCATAAACATAAGATACATAAAAAAAGAAACAACAAGTCATCATGCACCTAAAGATGCTAAAAAAAATTGTGGATTATAAGGATCTTTTCTAAATAACATAATTTCTAAATTAAAAAAATAAAAAATTAACAAATTTTAATTGCTTTTGAATTAATTATAGCATCTGCTATTTTTGTATTAGCTTTTTTTAAGATTCTATTAAAAGTAGAAGCTGAAATTCACATTTTTTTAGCTCACTCAAAATTAGAATATCATTCTAAATTAGATAGTTTTATTGCTTGAATCTCATCTAAAGCTAATTCTACCCTATCTAAACTCTCCTTTGGAATTCATTCAGGCTTTAAACAACAATAAGTCAAGTCTTTACTTATATTCCTACTTTTATTTGGTCTAACCATAATAATATATAAAAAAACAAATACATTATGAAATATATTTCATAATGTATTTGTGTCAAGTTTTATTTTGATAATTTTTTAATAATATAGAAATTAAACAAAAAATCCTAAAATTTACTCAAACTCTACTTATAAATTTTAGACAAATTCTCTAAATTTTTTTCTAAATTATTAAGATATCAAAGAGATGATGAATCTTCTCAAAGTGGATCTAGAACAAAGATGTCCATAGAATATTCATTTGCAATTTTTCTAATGTTTGAATCATTAAATTGGGGTTCAACAAATATATACTTAATATTTTTCTCTTTTATCTCATGTGTAAGTTTCTTCAAATCTCAGATTTTATTATTAGCTCAAACAATACCTTGAAATATATGTTTTTTTCACTGTTCTATTCAAAATGAATCAAATAAATAATTATATGCATCATGATAAATAATAAAATCTTTTTGTTCTAAAGATAAAGTATTTTTTTTATAATTAGAAACTATTAGATCTAATTCTTTAATAAAATTATTATAGTTTTTTTCAAAAAGATCTTTATTTTCTGGACTGCTTTTTATTAATTCACTTTTAATCCTTAATGATATAATTTTAATATTATTTATTCAAAGCCATACATGTGGGTCAATATTATGACTTTTTTCTTCGTAGTTTTCTTCTTCATAATGAACTTCCTTTTCATTATGATTGTGTTCGTGAGAATCATTAGAATATAATATATTTACTCACCTTATTAATTTTACAATATTATTTTTTGTTTCTAATTTATCTAAAAATCAGTCTATATGCTCAATTCATAACGAAAAAATAATATCAGAATCATTAATTTTTAACATATCTTTAACCTTCAAGTCAAAATTATGTGGACTAACTCCAGAAGGGATTAATGTACTAACTGCAACTTTATTCCCTCAAATATAATTAACTATACTTGAAAAAGGAATTATTGAGGAAACAATCTTTATCTTTCAATCATTAGTACTTTCTTTCTCAACATTAGAACATGAAGAAAATGTAAAGACAAGTAATAACAATATTATTATTTTTTTCATTTTTTTATTTAAAATATATTATTAGAATAATAATAACAAAGTACTCATAAAAGACAAATAAATTATTGCCTATTGCAAAAATATATGATAAAATATTCTCAATTAATATATAATTAAAAAATATGTTTTATTCCTATGGACTAATAAAAAAAAGCTTTTTCTCTATAATATATTCAGACTTTATAGAGAAAGCTTGAGAGAATCAAAATTTGGAGAATCTAAAATGAAACAAACAAACAGCCGAAAAATTAAAAAAATTAGGTGAAGAAATAAACTGAGTAAAAACAATGCCACCAGAACTATGAATATATGAAATTAGTAATGAAACGCTTGAGAAATTAGAAAAAGCTAAAGATGGGGAAGAAAAAATGAAAATTATGCAAGATAAAATTAGTCATGTTCAATCTGAACATCCATCAACTTGGCTTGAACACTTACCCATAAAAGAAAATTCTTGGAATACAAAGAATTTGAGTAAAATAGAAATATTTTTCCTAGAAATCATAGCTTTTTTAACCTGAAAAGAGTTATTTTGAGAAATTTGATGAGCTGACTTTAGTCCAGACAGAGCATGAGAGCTTATTGGTTGAGATATGTCTTGTGAATTATGAGCTTTATCTGAACATTTTGAAAGTTGATGAAAATGACCAAATGCCATTAATCCAAATGACAATTGAAAACCTTCATTCGGAACATATCAACTTAGAGATGAAATGTTAAAAAAATTTATTGATTCATACCCTTCTCTTGATTGATACCCAGAATGATATGATCAAATATTTGAAAGATGAAAATCGAGCAATTTTTCTAATTGGTGGAATAAAATGGTGAGTAAAATATGAGTAGTTAAGTTTAAAGAAATGGAACACTCTTTTATAAAAAATGAATTTTATAATAAGCAAGTAAATAAAATAAGAAATCTAAATATAAACATAAATGACTTCCCAATAACAATTCAAAATGTTGTTTGGAGTACTGCAGTTCAACATTGACAAAATACTGATATAATATTAGAAGCAATAAATAAAAATTGAGGACTAAGAAAGTGAGACGTAGAAAATATGAAATCATTTGTAGATATTGTTTATAAACTTAGACTTAAAACTTATTGAAAATGAGAAAAAAGATATAATTCTGAGAGAGTAGTTGCATTACAAAATCTAAATTTATCAGTAAAATGAACATGATTAGAAAATATAGCATGAGTTAGATCTGTTTCTCCTGAAATAAGCAGAAATTGAATAACTTTATGTTCTAAAACTGCAAGGTTAAATGCTGCTAAATACTGAATTACTATTTCTAGAGGTGCCTCTGCTAAAGACTCATACGAAAAATCTTGAAGTCCTAAATGAGAATTCCCTCCTGAAAACTCTAATGCAAGATTTGCAGATGTATTTTTAGATGCTTCTACTAAAAATAAAAAATATTGACATAGAGCATTTTGAGTGCAAGTCAATTGAAAGTGGTATATTCTTGACCCATACTATACAATACCTTGAATGAAAGATAGACAATCAGCAATACCTGCAGAAAAGTATATTGCATATATGTGATGAACAAAATGAAGAAAATTTTGGTGAGCCAATTTTTTTTCATAATAAAAATTTAGCAAAAATTCATAAATAAAGGAACATCTGAAAAACTCCTTCATAAGAATAAAAATTTAGATTTTTTAGATATTTTTTTACTTATACCCTTTGCATAAGGAAAAATTTTTAAGAAAAGTTTAATAAAAAAAATTTTTCTAAAATATTATTTTAAGAAAAATGTAAATCTTGATCTTTTATAAGATTTTTTTAATTCTTCAATAGTGCTTATAAAACTTTTTCACTTTTTCTCACTAGAATCAATAAAAATTATTCATTCTACTTCCGATTTATTTTTAAAAGTTTTTTTAAAATATTCTTTTACAAAATTATTTGGAGGATAAGTTATTCAAAATCATATTTTTACTAACTTTATTTTTATTCATTCATCTTTTATATGCTCTTTTGAATATGCTTTCATAACTAAAGTTGAACATACAAACCTACTATCAGAATAATAATTTAGAATAAAATCGTATGATTTTCAAATATTATTTAAAGAATTCTTTATAGCTCTATTTACTTTTTCTTGTTTAAATTTTGTTCTAAAAGCTGATAAATAATCATTATGAGAAGCTAATTCTTTTATATTAACTATAAAAATTCATTTTCATGTGGCTTCTATAATATAATGTTCTTTATCCAATAAATAATTTAACTTATAAGAACTAAAATTATTTTTTATATACTTTCAAGTTCACAAATACATAGACATATGTTTCCAAAATCAAGGGATTGTTATATTTGTTGCATTCCGATTTCATCTAGTTAAGAGTATGTCTCAAGGCTTTGATACTTTTAAATACTTTTCTAAGTTTTTTCAAGATATATATCACTCTTTTCTTTTTGTAAATCTTATTTTACTTATTAAATTTCAAATTACCTTGAATATTACAAAAATTATTTTAAATAATCTATAAGTAAAAAAATGATAAACATTATTATAGTCTAAAACAACCCTTTCTTCTATTACGATATTTTCAATTAAGTTTAAAATTTTTAAAGTTTCTTTATCTAAAGACTTTTTAAATGCTAAAATAAAAACAACAGGACTATTAAAAACTAAAATATACTTAGGTTTATAAATATACTTCGCATAAATTCAAAAATCATTTCTTTTAAATCTTTCATCTAGAAAATTTCTTATAAATAACTCATGTTTTCAAAAAGTTTTAACTAGGTCTGATATTACTTTATAATAAAAGTGAATAAGAAACTTTCTTAATACAAATTTATTATAATTTATAAAAAATAAGTACTTTCTATATTTTGTTTTTTTTAAAAGTTTTTTTATTTTTTTGAAGAAAATAATATATTTTTCCCAAATTAGTACAAACTCTTCTTTATCATTTTTTAAATAAGAAAAATTTTCCTGGTTCAATATTTTTTGATTTTTTAACTCTTGAGATAATAACTTATAATCATCTTGTAATTTATATATTTCTTTAATAATTTTTAAATGATGCATTTACTAGTTAATATTATTTAATATAGAAAAATGGCTTATAATATATATTATTATATAATAAAAATAACTTTTAGTAAAACTTTTCAAAAAACAAAAAAGTAAAGTGATTTTTATTTCACTTTACTTAAATATTTTTGTGATTAAACCACTAAAAATAATAAACTCTTAAAAATCTAAATTATCTCCTACTGTTGTTGGTAGTTTTCAATCCCATTTTTTTATTTTCATAGTTTCATTTTCTAGTTTTTTCATTTCTATCATATTATCAGTTATTGATTGTGATTTTATGATTTTATTATATTCTGCCAAAGCTTCTGCTTCAATTATCTTAACTTTTTTCAAATTTTGAGCTTCTAGTAATTTTTTTTCAGATTCTTTTTTTTGCTCTTCTAATTTTGCTGTAGCTAATTTCAATCAATTTTCAGCTTTTAATAACTCTTCTTTTGAAGCCAAATAACTTTTTGGAAGCCTTATGTCTATAATTGTAATATCTTGTAATTCAATTCAAATCTTTTCTAATACAGTATTTGCTTCATTTAAAGTAAGGTTTTTGATTTCATTATGTTTTGAAGAAATATCTTTAAAAGAATAATTCCTAATATTTCATTTAATAACTTCAAGTAATTTAGGCATTACTATATCTGAAGAAATAGTTTTTATATTTTTTGCTCAATATTTATTATAAAGACCTAATCTTTTTTCATCTATTAATTTGAATCATACTTTATAATCAAGAGTAACTCATAAATCTTCACTTGTATTAACAGTAACTTCTGCTATTTCAAAAATAAAATCATTAGTTGGAGAAAGAAAAATTGAGCTTCTTAAAGGACTATATAAATGATAACCTGGATAAAGTAATTTTGAATTTTTTAAATCAACTCAAACATATCAAGAATTAATTTTCTCTAAACGCAATATTTTAGATTTACCATTTACTACATTACTAGTAAATCAAATTCAAATAAAAAAAATAACTAATACTATTAACCATTTTTTCTTATTTAAAAGAAATCGTAATATTTTTTTACTAATATCAAAAAATAAAGCCACAAAATATTTTAAAAAAGAAATTACTTTTTTTCATAGTTTAGATAATTCTAACATTGTTTTTTCTCATCATTTTGTAAATAAAGAAACTACAACATACACGAAAAAGAAAAAAACAAAGATAGCTCAAGTAATAGCTCCCAATATTATTAATGAAATGAAAAAATCTCAAATCATATCAAAAAAATCTCAAATTACATTAAAAGAACTACCCATAATAAAGTCATGTGTATAATATCATCAATCAAATGATTTATTTGCAAATCAAGACTCTACACTATTTTCTAAAATTCTTGAATCAAATTTTGCATAATTCTGCATCGACATAAGTAAATAATTTAAAAAATAAAAAAGTTATAAATCTATTTCAAATCTTTTTTCAGTTCAATTAATAATATCTTGTATAATATATAAAATATCATCTAATTTTGTTTCTGGAAAATTATTGTTTAATTCTATTTTCCCCTTATGAAAATCAGTATTTACAATTTTTGGATTAACTAAAAAAACTTTTTTTCATTCATTTTTTAGTCAACCTGCTAATCATCTTAAACCAAATTTCGAAGCTTGGTATACAGAAGCATTTTTCATAAATTTTTTTGAAATAATACTACCCATAAAAATAATTTTAGTTTTTTCTGAAATATTAGCTTGTAATAATTTTAATAATCTTATATTTGAAAGCAAATTTAAATTTATAATGTTTTCATAATCTTCTAAACTATTTTCCTCAAAACCTCAAAATTCTCACACTCAAGCATTAAAAATCAAAATATCAAATTTTATTTTTGATTCATTAATTTTTTTACAATAATTTTTAATTTCAAGAATATTTCTCAAATCTACTTCTTTTCTTCAAGAAATATGAATAATATTATTAGTATTTTTTAAATTATCTAATAAATATTTTCAAATTCACCTTGAAGTTCATGTTATAAATATATTTTTCATTTTTCCAATTATTATAGTAAGTTTTTTTAGTTTTTTAAACATTAATAATATAAATATATTTTAACTTATTACAAAAAGTATTAAATATTATTTTTAGCCAGATTTCTACTCTGATAAAATTTTGACTTTTTATCTAATATTATTATAAATATAGTATATTTTATAATATAATTTATAATAATATGTCTTTAGAAAATCATACAAGTGAAGATAGTATTGAAAATACTATAACTTCAGTTGAAAAAGAAGGTAAAATAGTGAATAATACAAAAAATAACATAGAACAAGTAATAAAATTAGATGATGATGAAAAAATAATAGAATTAGATAATGACGAGGGAATTTTTCATTACACAGTTTTAAGTGCTGACGAACTTGAAAAGGCTTTCGAAGATTTAAAAAGAGAGAGAAAAGAAAGAGAATGAGAATGAAACAAAATAATTTAAAACTATTTTCTTTATTCATCAAGGCATAAGATGCAATCTTTGTTTAAATTTTTAAACATTTTATAAAAAGTGTCTCTGACTTTTCTTGACTCTCTATAAAAATTGTCAGAATCTAATTGTAACATATGAAGTATATCCAAATCAGGATATTTAGAAATTATTGTGTTATAATCTTTTTTGGTAAATAATAATCATCATGCAAAAGTAGAATTTATATTACAAAAATTTATCTTGTCTTTTAAATAATCTACAAATTCTAGGTAAATTTTCTCATAATCAATTACTGGTAGCAAAGGAAGAAATCTAACTCATACTTTAAATCAAAGACTGTGTAAATCATTAATGGCCTTTATTCTAGAATCTAAACTAGAAGTTCATTTTTCATATTTATTAATTAATTCTTGAGGATTTAACGAAAAAGATATTTCTGTATTTTTAGGAATAAATCACAAATTAAGTAATGGTTTTATATTTCAAGACTTAGTTCTAATTTCCATTTTTACATTATCATACTTTTCAAAAAATTCTATAAAATTATCACAAAAATTAGTAAAATTATCCATTCATAAAATATCCGAATAATCTGATGAATAAAACCAATATTCTCAAGGTCAAAATTGTTTTATTTTTTCTGATAATTCCTTTTTTATATCATTATAATTTACAAAAACTACCATATTATCATTTTTAAAAGCTCATTTTAAAAAACAATATGAACAATCAAAAATACAATTAAGACTAGTTTTAAAAAAATAAGAATTTTTTGTATGTCAATATCAAAAAGGTGCCTGAGTAATTGCAGGTGAATTTAATTTTGCCACAATTAATGATTTTTTTGAATCTATATTTTTGTAACTTTTATCAAAAATATTTTTATAATTATTAATATAAATTACTTTGGCATTTTTAAATTTCTCAAGTAATATTTTTGTTTGTTTGTAATTAACAGCTTGTTTTTCTATATAAATTATCATATTATTTTTGTTTGTTTGTAATTATTTTAATTTAATTTTACTAAACTTTTATTAAAAGTTTCTAACTTTTTTATGAATTATAGTATTATATATTTTTATAACTTTTTTTATCTTACTAAATATTTTTCTAAACCTTTTTCTAATTTCTTCAAAAATTTCTTTTTGTCCATATTTTTATTAGCCTCATAAAAAACACTAAAGTCACTATTCACAAGTGATATATATCTATAGTACAATTTTTTAAATATTTCTTTTTGAGAAAAAGTAAAATTAAAACTCTGACTATAAGTATCAAAAATATCATCATGAATTTTATATTTCCCTTTTCAAGTTTTAAGATGCTCATCTATATATTTGTGTATTTCAAAAAATAATTCTTTGTAATTTATATTATTTCTGAGACTCTCTTCAGCTTTTTTAAAATCAAAATTATTTGTTTCACTTCATACTTTATCAACAGGAATTTTTAATAAAATTCTAGAAATAGAAAAACTATTGCAAACCATTTCAAAACCATATGATTCCATATCTACAAAGTCTTCATCAGATAATTCTAAAGAATCAAAAACAGGTTTTTCACTACAAGCAATACTTTCTATATTTCAAAAATTAATTATTTGAGGAATTATTAATTCTTTACTATTTGATAAATTAAATATTCTTCAAATTTGAATAAATAAACTATTAGCTTTTTGTCTATTAATAGAAAAATCGTTTTTATATCAACAAACTCAAATATTAATTACTAAATCAAAATAATTTTTTTCTAAAAATCTTGTAAGATTTAAAATCATATTATAATTTCACATTCAAGTTGATAAAAAACTAACTTTAATATTTCTTAAACTTAGTTTTTTTATTTCTGATTTAATAATATTTAATTCTTGAGATAGTGCTGAAACTACCAATACTTTATACATATAATTTAATTAATTTTAAAAATATTTTTTCTTTTTTTCTAACCAATAATTGTTTTGTCTCACAAGTTTTTTTTCATCATTTTTATCTAATAAAATTTGTTTTAAAGATTCTTCTATAAAAATAGTATTTTGACTTCACTTAAAAAGTATCAAATATTTTTCTTTACTTTTCTCTATAAATCATTTTAGATATAATCAAGCTTTGGTTGATGAACTAAAATTTTTAATATTATTTGGAAAATAAGCTTTTGTTTCTTTTCAAACTGATATTAATAAATCTGAGGCGTCAAACTCATTAAATAACTTTTTATGTTCCTCTTGAGCATATTTTCATAATTCTCTCATATCTCAAATCACAAAACATAATTTATAATCTTTATAAATTTGTTTTTGTAATTGCCTAGTATTATTAATCATTTTTTTCATACTTTCAAATCAAGCATTATATGTTGAATCAATTAAAACAGAATTATTAATACCTTTAAATATAGAAAATCTACCTGCTTGATTTTCCAATTCTAAAAATTCTTGATTGTTATTTATCTTAATTCAATAATCATTCAATATATCAAATGCTAACTGAATATACATAAAGTTTTCATTTCACAATATATTTGTTTTTATCTTCTTATCAGAAAAAATAATCTCAGAGAAAGGCAACTTTTTTTCTAAAATATATTTAGATTTCAAATCTCACTTATTAAAAGAATCCTTACTCAATTTCAATCAATCAAACTTTTCTCTCAAAAAATCATCTTGAAAGTTTAAATATACTTTTGATTTAGCATTATCAATTAATTTAAACTTTTCTATTCATATTTCACTTTTAGAAGAAAAATTTTCAACATGTATTGAGTCCAATTTAGTAAAAATACCAATATCAGGTTTTGCAATTTTTAGCAAAAAATCCATATCTCACGGATGATCAATTCCATATTCAAGCAATATAATATCATACTTTTTTGAACTAAATAAAGATTTGTAAATAACTTTTATAGTTATTAAAAAAAGTGATAAAATATGGGGATTAAATTTTTCTATTTTAAAAATTGAAAATACAAATCATAATTCTGAATTAAAGTTTTTTGGTGAAGTATAAACAACTTTGTTATTTAAGTGCTTTTTTAAAACTTGAAAAATAATCATTCTACAACTAGTTTTTCAAACACTTCAAGTTATTCATATAATTTCAGGTTTTGTTCTATATATATATAATCTAGTAAAAAATGCTAGTACATTATATATTATTTTTAAAATAACTTTTTTCATCAACTCTTATAAATTATATATTACCGATTAGTATCTAAATTCTCATACCTTTTATCCATAACTTTCTTAACTTCTTTTGCATCACTAATACTTGATTCCATTGTATCAATATATCAATCAACTATATCTCATGTTTCTTCTATTACTCAGACTTCCTTTTCAGTATCACCTGAACAAGAAAATAGAAAAAATAATAAACTAATAAATAAAAACTTTTTCATAATCATTAATTATAAAACTAAAGATTTTCAAACTCTAATAATTTCAATTTCTTCTTCAAGAGCTATTTTATAGTCCCTAGAAGTTCAAGCTGAAATTATTCAGTTTGGAATATATTTACTTCTTAATTCTTTTAACAACCTAAATTCAGATCTTTTTTCCTCAATTGTAAAATTAAATTTTCAAATAGCAGAAAATCAAATCAAACTTATGTTTTCACACTCATCTATAAGTTCCAAAAACATAGGAATATCTTTTTTATCTATTCATCAAGGTTTAGAACTATCAATATTTATTTGTAAAAATATTTTAACCCAATTATTCTGTTTAGAACAAATATCTTCAAATTTTTTTATTTGTTTAACATTATCAACTGAATGAATGATTGAACAAAATTGAGTAATATATTTTATTTCCTTTGTTTGTATATTTCATATAAAGTGGCAGAACTCTCTATCTAAGTTTTTTTCTTTAATTGAAGATATTCTATTTTCTCAAAATCAAACTATAATATCTGCTTTTTTTTCTCAAAGATTTAACATAAAATCATTAATTTGATTTATGTCCCAATATTTTGTAACTGCTAAAAGTCTTGAGTTAGATTTTTCAAAATCAACTAACAACTCTTGATTTATTTTCATAATTTTATTTCAATTTATAAATTTCTAAAGCTTCTTTAAACTCTAAATAACCCTTTTTCTCGAAAATTTCTAATAGTCACTTTATATCTGCAATATTAATTCATTTATAATTATCATCTAAAAATAGTCCAAGTTCTTTTTTATTGTTTAATTTATCTAATAAATATAATTTATACATTTTAACTAAATGATCATTTTTTCATCACTCTAACAAATAAGATTTATCAAAATATTTTAATGCATCATCAAATTCTCATAATTTATACAAAGTATAACCAACATAAAAACTATTTAAATAATTATTAGGTTCAATCTTTAAAGCATTCTTATAATATTTTAAAGCCGACTTATAGTCACTTAACATAAAATAATTTGTTGCAACACTAAAATTAACTAAATACGAATTATTATTAAGCTCTAATGATTTTAAATATGAAGAATTTGATTTTTCTGTTTCTCAAATATAATACAAAATATCTCATTTTATAGAATATGCATCTGGATTTGTTTTATCAAGATTAATATATTTATCTATATAAGACAAAGCTCATGTATAATTTTTATTAGAAGCTGTAAGCATTGTTTTATAATAAAGTCACCATAAATTATTAGAATCTAATGATAATGCTTTATCTATATCTTCTAATGCCTCTTTATCTTTAAAAAGTTCATAATAAGTAGCTCATCTTTTAGAATAGTTGTCAGATAATATGATATTTTCTTTTTTATTTTCATATTTAATAGCATTATCAAAAGAAACCAAAGCTCTGTTATAATCCTTCAAATAAAATAATGCTACACCTTTATTATAATTATAAAGTGATTCTTTAGGTTTTAATTCCAAGGCTTTATCATACTGAGATATTGCATCTTCATACTTAGCTTGTTCATAAAATTTAACACCAAGGTTATTAAATTCAACATCTCTATTTATAAAATAATTATATCAATACCCTAATCATAAAAAGATAAAAAATAATAATACTTTTAAAACTATATTCATATTATAAATATTAATTAAATAATTTTATTTTAACAAAATTATAAATAATAAAAGATAAAAAACAATTAAAAATTATAATAAAAAAAGTAATAACTATTTGATAGTTATTACTTTTTTTACATTACTAATAATTACTTTTTTTCACATATATTAGTATTTTCTTTATATCTATATCATTGACTCCAACCTTTTCAAGGTTTTTTACAAAGACTAATAGTATTACAATATGTTCTAGAATCTGAACAATTTTGTCAATAATAAATTTTATCTGACAATAACTTATCTGACCAATTAAATTTCTTTTGTTCTGATAAATACCAATCCATTCAAGCTTTATCTGGACATCTTTTTAATCTATCTTTATACATTTTACTTATTTTATAATATTTTGAATACTTATTATATTTAGTACATGTAATAGAATTAATAGTATATTTAGAAATATTATTTCAAGATAATTTCTTCTTTTTAGCTTGACAATATTTAACTTTATAACCAATTACACATTTCCAATTATATTCTCAATCACTTCACTTTGAGTCAACAAATTTAGGACTTCAATATGAACATAATCTTTTTTTATTAATTGATATCCAAGAACTCAACTTACCTATACCAGGGAGAATTAAAGATGAATCATCATCATAAACTCAACATTTCGGAGAAGATGAGATAAAATTATTATTTCATCCATAACCTTTCTTTTTAGCTTGACAATATTTAGTACTAGAACCTAATGTACATTTCCAATTATAAGTTCAGTCATTTCATTTTAAATCAGTAGTTTTTAAATTTCAAACAGAACATAATTTTTTTCAATTTTCTGATATCCAAGAACTTAATTTACTCATACTAGGTAAAGTCAAATATTTATTATTATAAATTCAACATTTAGCACTATTATTTCAAGAATTTGAATTATTATTTCATCCATAACCTTTCTTTTTAGCTTGACAATATTTAGTACTAGAACCTAATTTACATTTCCAATTATAAGTTCAGTCATTTCATTTTAAATCAGTAGTTTTCACATATCAAACAGAACATAATTTTTTTCAATTTTTTGATATCCAAGAACTTAATTTACTCATACTAGGTAAAGTCAAATATATATTATTATAAATTCAACATTTAGCATTAACACTTCACTTATTAGAACCTCCTCAAGGCAAAACTTTATCAGCACTACAGCTTTTGTATATACCATTACTAACACACTTCCAATAAAGCTTATTATAAGAAGTTTTATTTATCTTGATTGGTCTTCAAACAGAGCATAATTTTCCATAAGCACCAGGATTATTAAACCAACTATTTGGAAACTTTGCTAAAGATTGTGAAGGAAAAGAAAAACTTTTAGTAGCAGAACATTCTCATCATTTAAGCTTTGTTGTAGAACAAGAAACTTTTTTGTTAGGTAAAGGTTTTCAAGTTCATGATATTCATAAACATTCCCAATTAAATGTTCAATCAGTTCAATTTCCATCTATTATGTTAACTAAATCACCTTGTACTCAAGAAAAACCTGTAGGTATAGCACATAATTTATCAGGGGAAAATGAAAGTTTTTCACATTTATAAACTATTTTACCATTTACTCTACATAAATGAGAGGTTGGAGTAGCAGGAGTACAATTTCATCACAAACTTTGTACTGTAGATTTAATTTTAGATAATTGAGGAACTTTATCACATGAATCACCAGAAAGAATTTTAAATCAAAGTTCATGATTAATTAATGTATGATTTGAATCCAAACTACTAAGAGTTTTTTTGCTATAAGAACCACAAATTCAATATCTATCTGTATTATTAGTTTTACAATCAACAGATGATGAATTTAATCATTCACATTGCCAATTATATTCTCAATCATTCCAAACTTTTGAATCATGAATACTTTCTTCATCTGTAATTTTTACACTTCAAAATTTACATTTTAAAGGAGTAGTTGAACATTTAGCCTTCATAAATACCTTACCAGTATCACATGTAACTGATTTTCATCAATTAAGTCATTTACAAGAATATCTATAATATGCATTTTTATAATAATTAGTAATGTCAGAAATAGAAAAATTATCATCTGTATTCATCATAAGATAACTATAGTATTTACCATTAGCTGGTTTTTTTATATTAGAACGAACTCAACTAGAACAAAAACTCTTTTTACTCTCTTTTCAAAGACTATTAAACTCAACTTCTCTACCTTGTAAGTCTCAACAAAAAGCATCTACTTTTACTCTTCAAGCACATTTACCAGAAGAATTAGTATTTTCATTAACACAAGTCCATTCCAATATTCATTTATTAGAATTGAATTTTAAAGAATCTGAGAAGAAACCTGATCTACATAAAGATTGCCCTGATTTGTTAGGAATAAAATTACCATCTTCAAAAGTTAATGGTTCATTAATAGCACTCCATCAACAAACAGAAGAACTACTATTATTAACATCATTTTTTAAACATGTATGTAATTTAAAGTCACATCTAAATCAAGCATTACAATCAATATCACTTTTACATGACTTCAAAGAAATATCATTATCATCATTCTCTAAATCAGAATTATCTACATCATTACTTCAAGTATTATAATCTAAATCATTATCTAAGTCATCATTACTTCAATCTTCATCCCAATCATCATCATCTCAATAATTATTTCAACCATCATCTAAATCTTGATATCAATTATAATTATTATCTGAACTATCAGATCAGTTATAGTTTCAGTTATTGTCATTATTAACATTACTACTACTATCTGAATTATTATTTAAGTTGTTAGTTCAATTGTTATTTCAATTATTATCTAAAATATCAGTTAAATCATCATCTCAACCATTATCACTAATTCAATTATTATCATCACAATTTCATAATAAATCACAAAAGAAATTATCTACTTCATTATTAGTATATAGTTTTTTAATTTCAAAATTTAAGTAACCAACCAAATATCATATTTTCTTTTTATTAGGATATTTATTCTTGATAGTTTTTAATTTTGAAACAAATGAATTTAATAAACTATTAAACTTAGAAGGACTAAGTGTTTTTTTCTTTTGTTTAAGATTAAAAACAACTGCATCTAATTTAGCAATTATTGAACTTGAAAAGTATTGCGAATAAGGGTTATTTTTTAAGTTAGAATTAATATTCTCATTAGATTCAAGAGCACCCTCTGAGTTATTACTATTATTATTATCATATTTAGATGAAGAACTTGAAGTAGAACAAGAACTTCATTTATTACAAATATAGTAATAATACTTTCAACTACTTAAAAAACAATCACTTCTAATAAAATCTGGAAATTTAGCATTATATTTTGTAACATTTTCTTGACAAATTGAATAAGAATCATAACCAGATGATATAGTTTTACTACCATCAGCATTTGTATAAGAAAACGACAAAAGTGCTAACAACAAGAAAATAGATTTTATTATAAATCTAAATCTTAAATGTAACATAATATTTTAGTTAAAATATAAGTAACTTGGATTTTATCATAACTTAATAAAAATTCAAAAAAAATAACAATTATGACTTGAGTAAACGATATTTTTATGTATTAATAATAATTATTTTTTTTTAGCCTTAAATCGAGAATTTTCCAAAAATCTTTAATTCAAATATTTTTTGTACTCGAAACTGGAATAACTTCCTGTCAAAAAAATATATTTTCAGTATGAGATTTTGATTTAGAAATTTCAGACTTACTTAATTTATCGGCCTTTGATAACAAAATTACTATATCTAATCATAAATCTAAAATCCTTTTATACATTTGAATATCTTTTTCTTGTGCTCACAGCTTAGAGTCAATCAAAATAACAACTGTTTTTATTGTATTAATTCTTTCCTCAATATACCAATATATTAAAGCATCTAAATTATCTTTTAGTTCTTTACCTAATTTAGAAAATCAATATCAAGGCAAATCTGTAAAATAATATTTATTATTAACAAAAAATATGTTTGCTGTTTTTGTCTTTCAGGCTCTAGAACTCGTCTTAACCAAATCTTTTTTTTCAAATAATTTATTCATAATACTAGACTTTCATACATTAGATCTTCACACAAAAATCACCTCAGGAATATTATCATAATAATCCTCTTTTGAATTTATATGAACCGATTTCAAAAATCTAACTTCTTTTATTTTCATTTATTAATTTGTTATTTATCTAAAAATATGATAATATTATATTAATAACTAATAGATTTTCAATATTTAAAATAATAGTCTCTAAAAAATAAATATGTCAATAAATACAGATAAAAATAACTTTGAACAAAATAATAAGAAGAATTCTAATTTAGATAAAAAAATAATTGGTAATGCAATAGTTGCATACATATTTTCGTTTATGTTTTTATTTAATAAAAAAGATAAATACATAAATAATACTTTTGTAAGGTCTCATGCAAAATCAGCTCTTGTTATACACTTCGGTTTTTTATTAACCTACATAATATTTATAAACATATGAATATTTAAAATACAAATATTCTCTTGATATACTTTAAATACGATAATATCAATTATATTATTTTTATCCCTATTTTCTATTTTAATATACTGAGCTTATAAAGCATATTTATGAAAATATTTTTCACTAGGAACTATAATTAAGATTCCAGAAATAGAAGAAACAGAAGAAATAGAAAAAGAAAAAATTAGTATAGATGAAAAAAACAAATTAATAATTATATTATCATTTATACCTATAATAGGTTATTATATTTTCTGAGAGTATAATAACAAAAAAATAATAAGAAATACAACTAAATTTAATATGATTTCTTTTATAATAATAATATTATTATTTATTAGCAATAATGAGGTATGGTGAAGCATATTATTATTATGATATATAGTATTTTCTGCATATTCTATATTAAATCTTGTTACTAAAGATGAAGTGCCTAGCATAAAACTAAATTTTATATTATCTCCAGAAGAAAAGTTTTTAGTATTAAAATGATTAAAAAAATATCTAAATGCTTTTAGAAAAAAAGAGAAATTTATTAAATTTAAAGAAATACTAAAAAAAGAAAAGGAAACTTTCAATTTAGAAGAAGTAAAAATACTTGAAGTAATAAAAACAAAAAAAGAAACAAAGCTCCCAAAAGAACTCATTTATGTTCCGATTATAAACCTAATTTTTTTATTCAACAAAGATACGAAATATATTTACCACATAAGAAATGGTATAACTATAACTTTGTTTATGCTAGTTATATGAATAACACCTAAAATATCATCTCTAAATATATTTTTCTTATTCCCTATTGCTTACTGAACTTGATATCTAAAAAACAGACTAGCCTATAAAATGCCTTACATATATTGGATATATGAGAAATGAATATTAATACTTAGCTTATTTTTATCTAAAGCAAAGAAAATAAAAGAAATAAAAGAAACTAATAACGATATAAAACTAAAAGTTGAAAATAAAAAAGATAAAGATATTAAAAATTTAAAAAAGTTTGATTCAGAAAATCTCTCTAATGAAAATCGAGAACAAGAAAAAAACATCCCAGAAAATGATTCTAAGAATATAAAACCTGAAAATTTTACTATTGAAAATAATGGTAAATAACTATAAATCACCAATATTTTCTTCTATTCTTCTTATTATTTCTTTATTAATTTTACTAGAACCTCAATTTATCATATTGATAATATCATCAAACCTCAGAACTATTACTTCTAAGTTTGAAAGACTTTTAACAGTTGCTGTCCTCTTTTCTTCATTTAATAAAGCAATTTCTCAAAAGATATCTCCTTGAGACAATTCGGCAATAAATGATTTATTTATACTTATTCAAACTCTTCAAGACAAAATAATATATCATTCTCAATTAGATTCATCTCATTCATTAATAATATTAACTCATTTACTAAAATTTTTATGAGAACAATTATTTACTATTTCTTCAACAACATCTCTCTCAATTCATTTAAAAATCGAAAGTTCGTAAATATTATTAGACATAACAAAAAAATTAATATTTAATATACAAAAATATTATAGCATATAAATATTAATTCTTCAAAGTTTTAGACCTCTTCTATATCAACTCATATATTTCTTAGGTTTGAAATAATATTTTCATATCACCTATGAATATAATCCACATTAGTAATATTAGTTTTTCATTTAGCAATTATTCAAGCTATAATCATAGCAGCTCAGGCCCTCAAATCCCAACTTGCAACAACATTTCATACTAAGTTAGATTTTCATACAATAGAAGCTTCATGATGATTTAAAATATTAATTTTACATCACATTTTTTCTAATTCAATTAGCCAACCTAGTCTTCATTCAAATAAAATTTCATGTATATGACTTTCTCACTCAGCTTGACTCATAAGTACAGCAAATGGAGACTGTAAATCAGTAGGAAATCATGGAAATATATTAGTTTGAATATTAACACTATTTAATTTATCTGCTTTATAAACCCTAACTTTATCTCATCACAAATTCTCTACTTTAACTCATGCTTGTTTGAGCTTATAAATAAAACTGCAAAGATCTTTTATTCTAGCATTCTCCAAAACCAGACTATGTTTTGAAGCCAAGGCTGCAATTATCATATAAGTTCAAGATTGAATATAATCTGAGATAATTTCAAATTCAAAACTAGATTTTAACTCACTAACTCAAGATATAATAATACTATGGTCATATCTTATTGATATATTAGCTCAAGCTGTTCTAAGAAAATCTATCAAATTCATAACATGTGGTTCAATAGCTGCTTGACTAATTTTAGTTACTCAATTTCTAATCACATTCGCAACAATTAAATTTTCAGTAGGAGTAACTCAAAATCCAGCATTTACCTCAAGGTCTCAAGCTAAAGCTTCTCATTGCAAAAATATTCAATCATCTTTATACTCATAAGAGTATCATATATCTTTTAATCAATCTAAATGACTATGAATAGATCTTGCTCATAAATTACATCATCATGGAGTAGGAATAGAAACTTTTCATATTCTATTAAGCAAAGGAGCTAACAATAATATACTAACTCTAATCTTTTTCACCTTATTCAAATCAAAGTCTGCCTCTTTAATATTAGTTGAATCCAAAAAAAGAATATTATCATTAAAAGATACATTAACTCAAACTCAAGATAATATATCAATATAAGTAAATACATCTGCAATTTCTGGGACATTTTTAAGCTTTACCTTTCATTTTATTAAAAGAGAGGCGGCCATAATAGGCAAAACCGCATTTTTAGAACCTCAAATTTTAATGGTTCACTCTAAAAGATTTCATCAATTTATACTAAACAAAATTTTTTTTATAAAAATATATTATTTTTTACTAATAGGTTTTTCCTTTATTTGATTCTTTTCTAAACTAACCTCTATCTTTTCTATTTTACCTTTACTAATTCAAAGCACCTTAAAGTGTAACTTTTTATTTAATTTTCACTTAAGGTTAAATGTTATTGTTTCTCATTCAATAGGAAATCTCTCTAATTTATCAGTAATTATATATCAGACTGTTTCCCCCTCAAATTCTTTCTCACTTAATCAAATTTTATTAAAAGAAAAACCATATTTAGCTAATAAATCTCTCATCAAGACTATAGATTCTATTATATAACTATCTTTTCAAAGCTCTACTATTTTATCTAATTCTTTATCCGTTTCATCTCTAATTTCTCAAAATATTTCTTCAATAATATCTTCTAATGTAATAAGTCCAGAAACTCATCAATATTCATCCATAACAATGGCTAAATGTTTATGTGAAGACTGAAAAGTTTCAAGTAAATTATCTATAGGTTGATTTAAAGGAATTTTTATAACTTTATTTAAATTTAATTCACTTAATAATTTATCCTTTGGTACTCACAAAATATCCCTTATTGTAAAAAATGAATTTATATGGTCAATGGTATCTTCAAATACAGGAATCCTACTATAAGTATTAGATTTATAAAATTTCAAAGCATCTCTCACAGTAGAATTTATAGGTATAGCTCATATATTAACCCTAGGAGTCATAATTTCTTCAACATCTATATCTCAAAACTCTAATATATTTTTTATTTTCTCGTGTTCTTTATGTTCCAAAGTTCAAGAATCTTTTGTCATATCTATAAAACTTCATATTTCTTCTCCTGTAATTTTAATATCTCTTTCTTTAAGATTAAAAATTTTTATTATAGTTTCAATAAAAATTATAATCGGATAAAAAACTATCATAAGAACTTTATAAACTGGTGCTACAATTAAGGAAATAGTTGTAGAATTTTTTGTAGCAAAACTTTTAGGAATAATTTCTCAAAATAATAATAATAAAAATGTTATTATTCAAGTTGCGATTCAAACGGCTAATGATTGTTCTAGTCAAGAGCTTTCAGCTATAGTTATAGATATAGAAGTTGCTAAAGCAGCTGTATAAACATTTACAAGATTATTTCAGATAAGAATAGTAATTAAAAGTCTATCATTATTTTCTTTAATTTTCTTTAATGTTGAAGCTCAAAATTTATTTGATTTGACAAGAGCTTCTATCTTGTGATTAGCAATAGTCATAAGAGCAATTTCAGTTCAAGAGAAAAATGCAGAAAGGAAAAAAAGTAATATAAATATAAGTATAAGTAAAGGGTCCATTTTTGGGGACTTAATTATTTAAATAAAGTAAGCAAGATTTTATTATTTTTTCAATTTTTGTAAAGATTCTTATCTCATATAAAAATCTCAGAATGTATAATAAGAGTCTTCTGTATAAACTCAAGGAGAACTTTCAGATCAAGTATCTCATCACCATAACTCAACAATAGGCAGATAAGATCATGTCAAAACATTTCATGCCGATTCATGCCGTATTTTAGGTGAAGAAACTGGATCTAAGTTATGATCGTCACAAATATTATAATTTGGAAAGTTATTTCACTTAAATAAAGCTGAACCATAGGTTCTCCATTTTACCTGATTAGGATCATCAAAATCATAAACAATAGATCTATAACATTCCTTCTTAAAATATTGTCTAAATTCTGTAGATAATGATTTAATAGCAGAAATCTGAGCCTGAGTTAAATCATAAGTAAAAGTATTTAATTTAGAAAAAGAATCTATTCATATAATTTGGAATCTAGTATTCGGAGTAATAAGAGCTTTTGTCCATCATCATCAAGTCATATCACAACGTGCTTTAAAAGCTCACATTCACCCAGGATTTAACCAATAATATCAATCTCAAATACTTCAAGAGTACCTATAGTTTGATCATGGATCTGGAAATCTATACTCATAACAAGTTCTCGCATAACTTCAATCAGACCGTCTCTTTCATCAAAGATGTTCTGCAATTACATAGTTTGAACCAGCTCAAACTCAAAATTTCAAATATTTTTTCAATTCTTGGGTTCTTCATATATACAAACCATCTTTTTCAAGAATATTATTTCCTAAAAAAGAAATTTCGTTTGGTGAGCTATCATTTAAAGGAACTATATACACCTTTTTTCATGATGATTCTTCTGCTTTAAGATTATAATTCAAAGTTAAAGTTCCTAATTTTTTCAAAAAAAGCGCATAATCTGTACTAGTAAAATCAAAATTATATTCATTTCAAGTTATTACAGGAGACAAAGACAACACTCAAGCATTATTTTGTATATAACCTGAACCAGCAAGAATACTACCAGACAAAACATTATCTAACACTATATTTTTTGTTGAATCATAATCATTTTTATTAATTTCTAATAGTTTAAGTATTGCTCATGTATTAACTGTCAAATAAATATAAGCATCACTCACATTTGAAATTCTAGAATTAAATCATTCATGATTATTAGCATTATTATCAATATATTCAGAAATATCCGAATTACTCCAAAATATATTTTTAAAATCTAAATTATCAACATAACCATTGATTTCCAACCTTGCCAAAGCATCATCATCTTGATAATTATTTGGATAAGCTACATTTCAAGGTCAAGATCAAGGAAGATAATCATCACCATTCATATTATCATCAAATGTATCTGGAAAATTATAAGCTGAAGATGTAATATCAATCTTTGTATTATCTGAATCAGAAAAAGTAGCTGTCTGATTTAAAACATTCAAAACTACACTACTTCATTTATATAATGCTCAAGATAAATCTGTAAAAGAATCATCAAAAAATATTTTTACATTATCTCACAAATATGTTCCAGAAAAAAAGCCAATCATCAATCTTTTACTAACTGAGAAGATATTACTGATGAGTTAGATGTTCAAGACATAGAAAAGCCTGAAGGACATTTAATTAAGTCAGCATATCAACTTCAATTACTATTAAAGTAATCACTTGATTTAGTAGAAATAACAAACTTTTCTGCCATATCAAGGTATAAATCAGACTCTAAAACATTGATTTCATTTTCATTTTTCAAAACTATAAAGGAATCAAAAACTATAGTTGCTAGTATTAATGATATAGTAAGTAAAAATATAACATATATTATTACTGCTCAAGCTTTATTTTTTTTCATAGACTATTATTATACTTAATTATAATTAGAAATCCAGTGTAAAATCTACCAACCTATCTTCAGGCAGATATTGCCAATTCTCTCACTCTAGATTCTTATTAAAAAATAGATTAACATTAAAATTAACTTCCTTAATTTTTCATGAATTATAACTAATCATTTGCATATCTCTAAGAACAAAGTCATCATAAATTTTATCAACTTGGAATTTAATTCCAGTTCAATAAACAATTGAAGGATCTACTAACATATCATTAATAGCTCAAGTACCAATTACTTCCCTAAATCATAAAGAATTGTTTCAATAAATAGAATATTGCGTATCAGGAACTAACCTTCTACTATAATTATTAACAACTCACATTAACAAAGCTTCTGAATTATCAGAATTTAAAAAAATAAAAACATCTGATCAAACTCAAGAAGCATTATCTATTAAAATTGTTCAAGTTGAATATATATTTTTATATTTTAAAATTTTCTTTTCTATATCATATAAAGAAGAATAAGAAGTAACGCTTTTATTAGTAAAAACTGCCTCATCAAGTATTTCTGAAGTAATAGCAAAAATTGCAATCAACACTACTGAACTAATTATTGTTGCAACAAGTAACTCAACCAATGTAAAAGCATTCTTAAATTTACAATTTAACATATTTTTATTTTTTGCATTTTATAATCTATATGATATAATACCCATTATATAAAAAATATTTTTATATCAAAATGTAAAATGATAAAAAATAAAAATTGAGAATCTTTAGTTTGAATATTAATGTGAATGTTTATATTGTGATTAGTTTTATTATGAATTGCTAATATAATATTAAATAGTAGAGAACTAAGTTATCAAGCTTTAGCAGACAGCAGTATATATTTCATAAAAAATAATTCTATAAATGTACTAAATTCATCAGATTTAAGTAATTTAAACATTTGAGAAGAATTTTATATAAATAAAGATAAAAATACTCAAACTATAAATATATTGACTTGAAGCACTAACGAACCAAATATGTATGTGGATAGACATTGATACAAAGTCGATGACATTAATACTTTTAGCTGATTTATATATACCCAAACATGAAAAGTAACAAGTATTAATAACAATTTATGATTTGAACATATTAAATATGATTTAACAATAAAAGAATATTAAATTTTTATTTATTTTACTAACTTTATTATATGACACATATAAAAAACAAAAAAGCCTTTACATTCGTTGAACTAATCGTAGCATCTGTAATACTTATAATACTATCGGCTATTTGATTTTATTCATATACATGACTATTGTCTGACTCAAGAGATTCTGAAAGAAAATCTGATTTAGCATCGTTAAAAACTGCTTTTAAAACTTATCAAAAAACAAGATGATTTTATCCAAAGCCATGAAACTCATTTAACATAGTTAGTAACTCTCTAAAAATTGCTGAACAGTGAAAGTTAAATAAAGGTGTTATTCTTAGTACAATAGATGAAATCCCTTATGATCCATACACAAAAACTCCTTATTCATATTCTACCACAGCTCCTAGAAGACAAGAATTCCAAATATCTATGTCCATGGAAAATGCAGATACACCAATTGCCCTATTAGCTTGAGACTATAAAACTGTTAGAAAAAATATAATACCAACTATAATGTTAGCATATAGTTGAAGTTTATGAGAAAATGTAGAAGTAAATAATTGAGTTTGAGATTGATGAATAAATAGAACTCTTTTTATATTTGATAAGTGAAAACATAATCTCCCTTATGAGTTAGTATCTCCATATTTACCTTATTCTGATGGCTCATCTTTTTTAGATATAATAAACGACCCTAGTATAGAATTTTGGCAAAATTCCGATTATAGATCTTGTGAGGAAATAAAAAAAGCAGGTAAAAATACTTGAAACTGAATTTATCAATTATTAGATAATACATGAGCATTATATGATGCACCTTGTACATTTTAATTCAATATTTAATTAATAACCATATTTCTTATGAAAAAAATATTTTTATACATTAGTATTATTATTTGTTCAATAATAATTATTACAAACAATGTAAATTCTTATAGCCAAACGATCTGAACTAAAAGTTTATCAACTTCAGTAGAAAAAAGACTAGATTCATTTATTACATCACTAGAGAATAAAAGAAATAGTCTAACTGAATCCGAATGGGAAACTCTTGTAAATAACTTTGAAAAAAAACTAAATAGATTAGAGAGAAAGTATAAAAATAATGAAAATGTATTACCTATAATTTTATACTTAAAAAATAGAATTAATAAAAGTAGATCTGATTCTGAAATAGATATTTTTTTTAGAGAATTATGACCAATAAATTATTGTAAAGCTTGAAATTATAATGGATATATTGTTAAGGGATTAAAAAATAACAACGAAATAGAAGTCAAAAAAAGTATTGAATGAGGGTCTTCTTTTGCTGTCGCAGAATGTAGAAACTTTAAAGTAGATATTAAATACACTCATATAATATGTAATTCTTGATACAAATTTAACTCTAGTAACAAATCTTGTGAGAAAATTAGCAGTAGTACAAATTACTGTAAAGCTTGAAATTATAATGGATATTATATTCAAGGATTAAAAAACAATGAACAAAGAAATATTGAAAAAAATATTAGGTGAGGTATTTCTGAAGCTATTGCCTACTGTAAAAACTGAAAAATAGAAATTAAACAAGGTTATATAAACTGTTCTTCTGGATACAAGTTTAATTCTAGTAATAAATCTTGCAAAAAAGTTAGTAGTAGCACAAACTACTGTAAAGCTTGAAGATATAATGGGTATTATGTTCCTAAATTAAAAAATGATGAACAAAAAAATGTTAGAAAAAATATTGAATGAGGTATTTCTAATGCTATTGTCTTGTGTTATAATTGAAGGGTAGGAGTTGACCCAATATCTGTAACTTGCAATAGATGATACAAAAAAGGACCTAATAACAGATCTTGTATTAAAGATAGTAGTAACAATATGAGTTTATATATCTGAACTTCTTTAAATACCTTAACAGGAGCTATCGAAGTTGAGACTTGAGAATTCTTTGTACTAAAATGATTAAACATGGAAAGAAATAATATGCAAATATGTATTAATGGAAATTGTGCAAATATAAAGAAATGAAATGAAGATAATTTTTGATTTTGGAGTTACTGAGAAAACTCATGGTTATTTTATAACAAATGATTAACAAGTAATCCTCAAGTTAATAAACTATGAATTCTAAAAATTAAGATGAGAAATAAAGTAACAAGAAAAGAATCAAATAATGTTTACCTAAATTTCAAAAATACACTTACTAAATAAAAAATGTTTAGACCAAGGTCTAAGCATTTTTTACTGGATAAAGATATTCTATTTTTTTTATTTCCCAAGCACTATCTTGAGACTTTAATAATTTTAATACTCAATCAAAATGCATTAATCAATAAGTAATAATTATTTTTTTATATCTTGAATCTTCTATAGCCTTTACAATAACCTCATTTCTTTTATCCAAAAGCACATCAAAAAGATCTTCATTAGCTAATTTATTTGTAACAAATTCTCTAAAACTATCATTTTTTATAATAAAATTAATTATTGATTGGTTAATATAAACCAGTATTTTTAATTCTTTTTCATTTAATTGAGAAAGTACTTTTGTAACTTCAGATGATATATCAACAAGTTCTTTTTTATCATTTTTTATATTTCAAAAATTATCAATACTTTCATTAGTATTTTCATAGTAATGAATTATCTCATCAATACTTAAATCTATATTAAAATCTAAATTATTAACCAATAATAAAAAGTCGGAATTTTTTTGATTAACAAGTCAATATAATTTAGATAAGCTCTCATATAAATTTTTTTCAAACTTTACTCAAATAGCATTATTAAATTTATCTAAACTTTCTTTACTTCAAGGTTTTACTCATTCAAAAAATAAAACATATCAATCTTTTTTACTTTTTATAATATTTTTTTTCACATTATCATAAAAATCTTGAGTTCAAATATGACTCATTCAATGAAAAATAACTTCTTTATCTCAATTACTAAGATAATATACTGGCATTTTAGATGGATTTATCTCATTTTGATAATAAGAAAATCATCATAATAATATTATCAAAATAAATAATGAACCTGACACCTTTTCTAAAAATACCAATATATAAGACTTATAGCCCAAAAACTGTTTTTTTCTAACTTTTTTCCAAACTATATAAAATGGATAAAATATAATAGAATATATAAATAGTACTATAACTAATCAAAACATTCATATAAATCAATCAATATAAATTATAAATATAAAAAATATTAGTAAAAAAGTATTTAAAAAGATTTGTTTTTTAGTCATTATAATTTTTTAAGTATAAACTTAAAACATTGTAGTGTTTTTTTTATTATAAACAAGACTTGAATTTAAAATAACTTTTAATATCATAAAAAAGAAAATAAATAAAACTTTTATAAATACTATGCCAAAAATATTTTGAATAAATATAAATAAATTAAAATATAAAGAATTTTTTAGTGAAATAACAAAGCTAGAAAAACAAAAAGTTGTTTTTACCCCAAATCCAGAAATGCTACTAGAAAGCAAAAACGATAAAAGTTTCAAAAAAAAACTTTTATTAGCTAACTATCTAATTCCTGATTGAACAGGTCTTTATATAGCATATCAAATCTTAAATGAAAAAAGCAAACCACTTTCAATAATTTTAATTCCCTATTATTTATATAATTTGTTTTTTAAAAGAAAAAAATTATATGAAAAATATTGAGAAAAAATATGTTGAAGTGATTTAACTCTTGATTTAGTAGTTTTTGCTGAAAAAAATAAAATCAAAATCACTGTAATTGATTTATTTACTTGAAAAAATGATAAAAAAACTAAAGTCCAAAAGAAATTCAAAGAAATAATGAAAAAAAAATTTCCTAAACTAGAACTTGATTACTTTATTTTTAACCCTGAAAAAAAGGAGCAAATTATAAATAAAATAAAAAAATCTGAATCCAAAATTCTTTTTTCTACCCTTTGAGCAAAAAAACAAGAAAAGTCAGTAATAGAAATAATGAACGAATGTAAAAATCTAAAATTATGATTAGCTATTTGATCATCTTTTGATTATTTTACATGATTTCAAAAAAGATCACCTTTAATACTAAGAAAACTATGATTAGAATGGTTTTACAGACTGTTGACTTGACCTAAAAAGCTTAACAGATTAAAAAGATTATATAATGCTATATTTGTGTTTTTATACAAAGTAATATCAAGTAAATAATATTTTACTTATACAAAACAATATGATAAAATATAAATGTATTTTTATAATTATCATTTTAGAAAATGAGCTCAGAGAGAAAAATTATACTTAAAACTATATTTACTGTTTTAATTATTGAAGTATCTATAGTTGCAAGTTTGTGAGCTTTTTTTTATTATAATTATGAAACTTATGCAACTTCTAAAAGCTGAGTATCAAAAAAAATAAACCTACAAACTAAAAAAATAAATTTTTCTAAAATAAAAATAAAAGAAGAGAAAAATAGTAAAGAAAGTAATTTTTATGAATGAGAAATGTGAGAGGTAAAAGAAGTATTTACGAGAAAAAAAGACAAATGAAAATTAGCAGAGATAAAGGTACAAACCTTCAAAATAAATGAGGATAATATAAAAAAAGCTATCATAATAAATATACTAAAAAAGGATGATATTTTAGATAAATATACTTATTTTTACCTAAAGAAACAAAATAAGAAAAATTTAGAGAAAGAACTTAATAAATTCTTAAATTTTCAAATTCTTTTATGAAATATTAAAAAAGAAAAAAGTGAAGAGTATAAAAAAGAGTGGTTAAAATCTTATAAAGCATTTATAATAAAATCAACTGTGCTTATAAAACAAGATAAATACTGACTTTTATCAAAGTATCTTGAATTATTAGAGAAAAATTATTTGGATACTTCAAAATTGAAAGAACAAAATATTCCAAAAAACAGTATACTTCTATCAGATAATCTTAAATATGTACTAAATAAACTTCTAAATAACAAAGAATATAATAATAATATAATAAATGCTAGTCAAATACTGGGAATAGACAAAAATATACTTTTAACTTCAGTATGAGTAGAGCAAATTAGACATATGACAACAACTAGGTGATATGCTAAAAAACTTATAAAACAAAATAAATATTTAACTAATTTCTCAAAATTTAGTTATTGACTTTGATGAATAAAAATAAAAACAGCTAGACAGATTCAGTCTAATACAAAAATATACAATAAATCAGTTTATGGAAAGTATTTATCAAATGATGTAAAACTATCTGATAATGAGTTAATATGAGTTTTAAGAGATGATTATAAATGATTAATTTATGCCTCTAGTTTAATATCAAATATACAGAAAAGATGGTTAAAAGAATGATATAGCCTTGAAGACAAACCTTGAGTTGTAATAACACTTTATAATATGGGTAATCCTCAAAATAAAAAACCACACAAAAACCCTGATTTATGATGAAGTCTTATAAATATAGAGTGAAAAAGTTATTATTTTTGAGAAATTGGTTACCTTCTTTATTATTATTTAAAATACTATATAAAATAATGTATTTAGAAATAAAAAAAGTTGATAATACTTTATTACAAAAATCACTAACTTTTTTTGATGAGAGCTTTATAAAAGTTATGAAAAAAAAATCTAGTTTCAAAGAAAGTATTGTAGCAAGATATTTAATAAAAACTTCACCGTGATATAACAAAAATTCATTTTTTTCTATTTCACATAAAGAAAACTTAGTTTTTATAGGGATTCATAATAAAAAAATCTGAATTGATATAGAAATAATAAAAAAAAGAGATAATAGTCTATTAAATACAGTATCAAAAAATGAGTTTAGTTTATTATGATGAAAAAATTGGGAAAACTTTTTTTATATTTGGACTGCAAAAGAAAGTATAATAAAATTAAAATGATTAATTCTTGATGATATAAATAGTATTACAATTATAAAAAATAAAACTATTAAAAAAACATTATCAAAAATAGAATTTAATAAAGAAATAGAATTAAAATATATTGGAAAAAAGTACAAAATACTATCTTGAAGAAAAGGTAATATAATTTATAGTATTACATATTAATAAACTAAACATATGAATAAATATAAAACATTTATAATATTTATAATTCTTACAGCAATTTGGTCTTCCTTATTTTCTATTATAAAATATTTCATTTGGTGATATTTACAAGACTCAATAGCGCCAGATTTACAAGTTTTATCATGATATTTAAGTTTATGATGAATATTTGCATACTTACTTGGTTGAGCAATAACTTACACTTTTCTAAAAAAGTATTTATTATTCTCTCTTAGTTTTTTAACTCTTCTCTTTGTATTACTAGCATATTTAGTTCCTATTGAAACTAATTTCTGATTAGCAATTATAATATCATCTTGTTGATTTTTTTATTGATTATGGGTAGTCTTAAGGAATATATTAATAGCAATCGAAATTAAAAAAACATGAATGGCAGATACAAAAGTTAATGCCATTATTTCAGTTATATTTATAATATTTTTAATAATATGAACAATAACATGAAGTAAAATATTTGAAATGTTTTGACATGAATGATTTATCGTAATAATAGTTCTTCTAGTAATTTCTTCTATTGTATCACTATACTTAGACTATGATAAAATTAGCATAAAAGAGTTGTTTATAAACTGATTTAATAATTATAAATTAGATAGACAAAAAAAATTTAAAGAAGCAATAAAAAATTTCTTACCAGAATTAGTATATATATATAAAAACTTTACTTTCATAATTATTTTTGCAAGTTTAATTTGGGCTATATGAACAGTAGTATCACAAAAAGCTGTAGAATATAGTGTAGAAGAATTTTCAAAATTACCTAGTGAAGCTGCATTTTTATTACTTTATTCTTCTCTATGAGCAATTTTATGAAATGTTGCTTCTAGTTTTATGTGAAAAAAAAGGTGGAAATACTTTTTCTTTCTAAATATTTTTTTATGAATACTAATAATTTTGTTTCCTCATTTTAATTGAACATTTACAACAGTTTGAGTAATGGCCTTTTTAATATGAGTTGTTTTTTGATGATCAACAAACCTAATTGAATCATTTTTCTTAATGAAAATATGAGAAGAAAACAAAAAAGAATATTGAGCAAGTACTTATTGATTAGTACTCTCAATAACTATTGTTTTAATAATGTTTCTAGCAAGTTTTATAGATAAAAAATTTGGATTTAATACTCTTATGTACACACTTTGAACTATTATTTTACTTGTAAATATTTTAAACTTTAAGAAAACTCTATGAAAATAGTAATATTTATTTATAAATACTTTTTATCCCTAAGGTATGATGTAGAAATAAAATGAGAAAAATGTTTATCCCATAATTGACCAATATTATTATTACCAAATCATGTAGCATTAATTGATCCTCAAATAGTTTTTATTTTTCTTTATAAATATATAAAACTATCTCCTGTCGCTTCAGAAAAATATTTTAATGTTCCAATCTTAAAACAAATTATGAAAAGTGTAGGAACAATACCTATCTGAGAAGTCTATGCCTGAACTAAAAGTAAAGATATAAAAGAAGTTTTTTCAAAAATAATAAAAGCTCTTGAAAAATGACAAAATATACTTATATACCCTTCTGGACAAATAGCTAGACAAGAATTTGAAAGCATTATTTGAAAACATTCTGTATATAATATAGTACAAAATATGCCATCAAATACAAAAGTGGTATGACTTAAAGATAAATGACTTTGGGGAAGTATGTGGTCAACTGCATGGGATAATTGAGAAAGTTCTTTTTTTAAGCTATTCTGAAAAGCTGTATTTATGACATTTATAAATCTTTTTATTTTTTTACCAAAAAGAAAAGTTTCTTTAGAATTAGAAGATATCACCAAAGAAGTAAATATTCAAAAGAAAATGAATTTATCAGAATTTAATAAATTTTTAGAAAAATTTTATAATAAAGATTGAAAACAAAAATTAAAGTTTGTAAAACATTATTTTTTCTATAATGATGTAAAAAATAAAAAAGAACCTGATTTAATTAAATGAAGCTTAAAAGAACTAAATAACGTAAATAATTACGATTTATCAGAAATTGAACCTGAAACAAAAGAAAAAATTATAAATAAAATATCAATTATTAAATGAATAGACAAAAAAAATATAAATGAGAAATCAAAACTAATTGTTGATTTATTTTTTGATAGTTTAGATTTAGCCGAGATAAAATCCTATATATCAGCTAATTTTCCAAAATCGTCTAATCCACCAATAAATGATCTAAAATCTGTTTGAGATTTACTAATTATGGCAATTTGAAAAAGTGAAAATATTGAAGAATTAAAACCTTGTGAATGGAGAGAATTAAAATCAAATGCTAACTTAAGTGAGAAACTTATTTAATTTTTTTAAAAATATAAATAATAAAAATATGCAAGAAACAATAATTAATTTATGGAAAAAAGAGTTTTGAGATAATAAAGACTCTGATTTTCTATATGATAATATTTTGTGAAAACAAACAAAAAAAGACTTTATAATTAAAGCATATTTGATAAGTGATTATATAAAAACTATCCCTTGAGAAAAAATAGGTATTATGCTTCCTGCTGTTTGAAGTGCAAGTTTACTATTACTATCAACCTATATTGCATGAAAAACTCCAGTTATGTTTAATTGGACTCTTTGATCTGAACCTTTTAATCATTGTAAAAGTTTTTCGGGTGTTCAAAAAATATTAACTTCAAGCAATTTTTTTAATAAAGTTAAAAATGATTTTTTAGAAGAACATAAAAATAATAATGAGTTTATTTTTGTGGAAGAATTATTAAAAAATATAAGTACTTTCAAAAAAGTTAAGGCAGTAATTAAAAGTCTTTATATGCCAATTCCAAAAACAAAGAAAGAAGATATTGCAGTAATACTTTTTACCTCTTGAAGCGAATCATTACCAAAAGCTGTACCACTAACTAATGAAAACTTAATAAATAATATAAAGTTTTCAATTGAAATATTTAAACTAAAACAAAATGATATATTACTAGGTTTCTTACCCCCTTTTCATAGTTTTGGTTTTACAATAAATACTATAATGCCACTAATAACTGGCTTAAGAGTTGTTTATTCTCCAGATCCAAATGATGCACAAACAATTCTGAATATTATAAAACACTCAAAAGTTACAGCAATAACATCTACTCCAACATTTTTAAAAATGATTATGAATTTAGCATATTGAAATGATTTAGAAAATGTTAAATATGTTGTAGTATGAGCTGAAAAATGTCCAAATGAAGTTTTTAAAAGATTTAAAGAATTGTCTCCAAATGGAAAAATTCTTGAATGATATGGAATTACTGAATGTAGTCCAGTTATATCAATTAATCCAGTAGAAAGTTCAAAACCATGAACAGTTTGAAAAATTATCTGATCACTAGTATGTAAAATAATTGATATTGAGACTAAAAAAGAACAAAAAACTTGAGAACAATGAATGATTTATGTAAAATGAAATAGTATATTCTCTTGATATCTAGATAAAAAATTAGAAAACCCATTTGAGAAAATTAATTGAGAATATTACTACAAAACTTGAGACCTATGATTTTTAGATAAAGATTGATTTCTAACAATAACTTGAAGACTAAAAAGATTTGTAAAAATAGCTTGAGAAATGATAAGTTTACCTTTTATTGAAATGGTATTATTAAAAAAATATTGAAATGATGAATGATTAAATATAGCAGTAGAAGCTCTTGAAGAGAATTGAGAAACTAAAATAGTTTTATTTTCAGTAGAAAATATAGAAATAGAAGAAGTTAATGACTACATGAGAAAAAATTGAGTTTCAAACTTAGTAAAAATATCTGAATTAATAAAAATAAAAGAAATTCCTATTTTAGGAACTTGAAAAACTGATTACAAAGAATTAAAGAAAATGATAAAATTTTAAAACAAAAAAATAATATAGCTTTTTTTTTATAATTATGATAAAATATAATTACTTATAAATATATAACCAAGCATATATTTTGAAAAAAATAATTATAATTACTCTGTTATTAACTGGTGCTTTGATTTGATACTTAAAGTACCCTCTTTATAGTTCTTGAATTAATGATTCATATTTTAATACTAGTTATTCAGAAATTAATATACATTCAAAAGAAAATTGAATGATAAAATTTAAAAAGTTTGAAGACTGAATTATTGAAAATAAAGAAGATTTTAAATATCTTAGCAAAAAGTATAATTGTGAGAATTGAAAAGTTATAAAAAATATTAATATAAAAAATATACCTAATAAATGTTGAAATCTCAAAAAATATATTGAAAGCAAAGATTTTTTAGATATGTTGTCAAAAAAAAATAAATCAT
>PDTW01000015.1 GCA_002749055.1 Candidatus Altimarinota bacterium
AATTGTTCTTGCTGTTTTATAATCTTCTCACAAAGCATTAGGAGCTTTTTCAATTGCAGATATTAACCTATCTTCACCAAACATCTGCTCTGTTCAATCTTTTGAACCTTTGTTGATTGCTTCTGTTATTCAATCAGAATAAAGAACAATTACATCATTTTCTTCAAAATTAACTTCAGATTCTTTTAGTGCTTTAGATATATCATTTACCATCCCTAAAGCAACTCATCATGATTTTACCTTTAAGCATTTTCAAATATTATGTTTATATATAATTAAATATTCATGTCATGCTCAGGTCATATATAATTTTTTTTCATAAAAATCCCACCTTATTAATAAAAGTGTCATAAGTAAATTAGCCTTTACCCTAGGCTTTAAAATTTTGTTTGTATTTGATAAAATATCACTTCAAGATTTATAAACTTTTGCAAATCAACTAACTAATGCATTAACCATCATCATAATAAATCAAGCTCAAACTCAATGACCTGTTGCATCTCATACATAAATATAGTAATTATCTCCTTGTTTGATTATGTCATAACTATCTCATCAAATCTCAGCAGCAGGTTTTGAATTAGCAACAATATTTAATTCAGGTACTTCTATAAGTTTTTTATTAAATGTTGTCCATTGAATTTCTCTTGCTAACTCAACTTCTCATTTTATTTCTTTTCATCTAACAAATTCACTTTTTATACTTTTTAAAGTATTTAATGTTTTTGAAAAAAATAATAAAACATAGTTTAAATGCGGATTTAAAGTTTTAATAAATTTTATTTCTTTATTTTTTAGATTTCAAACTAAAAAGTTTTTAATTGCAAGTTCTAAATCCCTTACAGGTTCATGAAATAACTTTTTAATTATAAATATAATAATTAGGTATCAAACAAGAAATATAAATAAAATAATTCCTATTCTTACCTCTATATCATTGGAAAAAATAGTCTCTCAAAAGATGATTAATATTGAACATATTAATCAAAAAAGCAAAAATATAATTAAATTAATTATTGTGAGAAACATATATTTATTTTAAAATTTTGTTATTAAATTTAAATATTTACCAATATTATTTTATCACATAAAAATTATGAAAGCAAAAAAATAAAATGTTTTTTACATAACTTATATAACTTCTTTTTGAAAACATAAATTATTACATATAATTCCTTTAGTAAAGTTTTTTCAAAAAATAAGAAAAAGCTTTAGAAAAAAGCAATAAAAATGTATAAATAAATAGAACATTATTTTTTTACTATAAGAATAAAGTATGACAAGTCATAACATAATTACAAACATTGACATATGAAGCTCAAAAATTAGAACTCTTATTTGATATTTTGATGAAGATAATAATGAAAATTTTCACATATTATGATTAGGTATATCTGCTTCTAATGCTATAAGAAAATGAAATATACTAGATATGGAAGAGTTCAAAAACAATCTTGATAAATCCTTAGAAGAAGCTGAGAAGATGGCTTGAGAACAAGTCTCTTGAGCATATTTATCTTTTAATTCTTCATCTATTGAGGTTGTAAAAAATAGATGAATTGTTGCAATTTCATGAAATGAAATTTCTAATGATGATATTGAAAGATCTTTAGATATGGCAAAAAGCTGAATAGATTCTTCAAATAAGGAGATAATAAAAGTTATACCTGAAAGTTTTGTTGTAGATTTAGAAGAATGAGTTAAAAATCCCATATGAATGTCAGCTAGAAAGCTGGAAGTTATAGTTAATATATTTTTAATAAATACAAATGTATTAAATAATATTAAAAAAGCTGTTTCTGATGTTTGAATAGAGATATACGATATTTTTCCTAATTTATTAGCTTCTCCTGAATGAGTTTTAACTAAAAGACAAAAAGAATTATGAGTTGTATGCATAGATATATGAACTTCTACTACTTGAATAACGGTATTTGAATGATGAACTCTTAGGTATTCATCTGTTATACCAATATGATGAGATAATGTAACAAATGATATTGCTCTGTGACTTAGAACATCTACAGTTATTGCTGAGAAATTGAAACTTGAACTTGCAGAATTATCCCTTTGAAAAGAGGAATGATACAAAGACAAAGAAATTGATTTAAGTAAAGAAGTATGAGAGGAATTAATTGTTTCTAAAGTATATTTATCAGATATCGTAACTGCAAGATACGAAGAAATCTTTTCTTATATAAAAGAAGAACTTAAAAAAATTTGAAAAGACTGAATGCTTCCAGAATGAGCTGTATGTGTATGATGATGAGTTAAAATAAAATGATTTATAGAACTAGGAAAAAATGAGTTGAGATTACCTGTCTTTATATGAATCCCTGTTCCAAAAGATGAATTAATAGAATCTTCTATTAATGACCCAGTTTTTGCAGCAGTAGTCTGAGCAATGATAATGTCAAATAAATTTGGCTGAAATTGAAAAAGTTTTTCTATAAATATATGATGATTTTTCGTATCAATAGTAAATATTTTTAAAAAACTGTTACCCTAAAAAATAATAATATAATAATAATTTAATTAATAAAAAAGAAAAATGGTAAAAAAAGAAGATAAACTAAAGAATTTACTTTCTTGAAAAATAGATAATGATACTCAATGACCTGAAGAGGTAAATATTTGAGACTCAATTTCTCCTGTAGCAAAAATAAAAGTTATTTGAGTTTGATGAGGTTGACAAAATGCAGTAAATAGAATGATTGAAGCATGATTAGATTGAGTAGAATTTATAGCTATAAATACTGATTCTCAGGCATTATATAATGCTCTTGCACCAAACAAAATTCATATTTGAAAAATAGTTACTTCATGATTATGAGCTGGTTCAAATCCTGAAGTCTGAAAAAAAGCAGCAGAAGAATCTAGAGAAGATATAAAAGCTGCTTTAACCTGAGCTGATATGGTTTTTATAACTTGCTGATTATGAGGTTGAACATGAACATGAGCTGCTCCTATTGTTGCAGAGGTTGCAAAAGAATTATGAGCATTAACTGTATGAGTTGTTACTAAGCCATTTTCTTTTGAATGACAAAATAGGATGAGTAAAAGTATAGACTGATTCGAGACTTTAAGAGAAAAAGTAGATACTCTTATAACTATACCTAATGATAGAATTTTATCAATAATTGATAAAAAAACTCCTTTACTAGATGCTTTTTCTATAGTTGACGAAGTACTTAGTCAATGAGTTCAATGAATATCAGATTTAATAACTCAACCTTGACTTATTAATGTTGACTTTGCCGATGTAAGATCAGTTATGAATTCTGCTGGTTCTGCACTTATGGGTATAGGTTATGGTTCTTGAGAAAACAGAGCTGTTGAAGCTGCTAGATGAGCTATAGATAGTCCATTATTAGAGCTTTCTATTGCCTGAGCAAAATGATTGTTATTTAATATTACAGGTTGAACTGATTTAAGTATGTTTGAGGTTGATGAAGCTGCTAAAATAATCACTGAATCAGTAGATACTGAAGCTAATATTATATTTGGTGCCACAATTAATGAAGACTACAATGGTGAACTAAAAATAACAGTTGTTGCTACTTGATTTGATGAAAATTCTAATAAAAACTTTATAGAAAAAAAATCTGAAACAATGAAAAGTTGACCATTTGGTAGAAAATCAGTAACTGATTCTAGAATTACTCCTTGAACCAACAAAAAGACTGATGATGATTTAGATATACCAACATTTTTAAGAAAGAAAATGTAAAAAAAGGAACCTCTTAAGAGGTTCCTTTTTTTATAAATCTTTTAACATCTTTCTAAACCACAATTTATCTTTAAACAAATATGTCAAGTCATAATGAGCCCTCTCAATACTCATTCACCTATCTAATAATTCTGTTTTAACTTCTCAAGAATTTAAGACCTCTTCAATTAAAGATAACTTTTGGCTATAATTTCTTCATCTAGTTGGAAACTTAACTGTATCAATATTTTTAAATTGTGAAAAAAACAAATATGTATACAAATTCAAATTATCTGATCTTGAATAAAAAGTTCAAAGTTCTTTTGCTTTTAATTTTGCCTCTCATCAAATTTCTTTTACCTTGTTAGTTATATACTTTATACCCGAAAAAACACTGGCTTCTATTTCTGACTTCAAATCTTCAAATTCAGACAAATTTAAATATTTTAATGCTTTTAAATAGATCAATATATTTCTATTTCTTTTAGAATTAACTGGTTTCATTCAATCAAAAAATAAATCAACTCTATCTTTTGAAGATTTAATTAATTCAATAAGCTCAGTATCTAATTCTTTTTTATCTGAGATTCAAATATCAATTTTTTGTAAAATATTAGAGATTTCATCAAAAACATCAAAATAATCATTATTTAATAAATTAACTTTTTCTAAATTATCAATATTTCAATCTAACAAAAACTTTTTAAAGTCAGGTCTAAACCTTTTCTTGAAAATTAAATCATTAACAACGACTGTACATATATCTTTGTTTGAGTATTTATGTTCTGCAAAACATAGTCAGTTATTATATCTACAAAAGTCTCACTCTCAAAAAACCTCAAAAGTAGTTTCTGGAAAATTCTTTACTAAATTCTCTATTTCTTTTAAAGTAATTTCCCTACTAAGAATTATTTTATTAATTTTATAATTTTCTAAAAAAAACTTTATAGATTCACTATTGTATAAAGCCATGATAGTTGAGATATTTAGTTTTCAAGGAAATTTGATTTTCTTTAGATATTCTAAAATTGAAATATTTCAACAAATAATTCAATCAACTCAAATTTCAATAAACTCTTCTATCATCCTTTTTATTAAAGGAAAAGTTTCATCTGTATAATACCAAGCATTTAGATTAATAAAAATCTCAAGATTATAGTTATGAACAGTTTCTACAATCTGCTTCAATGTTTCATAATCCGTAATTTGCTCATGCTCAGCGAATCTACCATTTGGACTTACTTCAAAACCATATTTCTCATGCCAATAATCAGGATTATATCATGTAAAAAATTCTCAAGCTCAAGAATTAACAAGTGATTCTATATATTTAGAAACATCTTTAGCGTTTTTTCATTTTGAAGAAAATCAAAGTCAAACTATTTTTTTAAACATAGCTACAAATTTTTTTATATTTTATACATATGAAAATAATATTACAAAATAAAAAAAAGGCAATTTTAGTTGCCTTTTTTTTATTTTGTAATTATTAAAGTCATAACTTTTCCTTAATAAATTTAGGGTTATTTGAATACTTAAATCATTCTTCTTCTGATATAACTCAAGAAACTATATAATTAACTATATCATCTTCTAATATCTGCATTCAATCTCTTGATCACATTTGCATTAATGAAGGAATTTGATGTAAATCATTTTCTCTTATCAAATTAGCAATAGCTCAAGTTTTTATTAAAACCTCTTTCGCTAATTTAACTCATGTTCAATCTTCTGACTTTAATAATCTTTGAGAAAAAATAGCTACTAATGAATCCGCCAACTGTAATCTAACTTGATTTTGCTGTTCTCAAGGAAACGAATCAAGTATACGAGAAATAGTCTGGTGAGCTGATCTAGTATGCAAAGTTGAAAATACCAAATGTCATGTCTCAGCTAAAGTAAGAGCCATTTCCATTTCTCTTCTTGTTCTCATTTCTCAAAAAAGTAATACTTGTGGATTTTGTCTCATTGCTCAAATAAGTCATGTTATATAATCTGGGATATCTCTACCAATTTCTTTATGTTCAATAATAGACTTTTTATTTTTATGTACATATTCTATAGGATCTTCTATTGTAATTAAATGTTTATTATAGTGAGAATTTATATAATCAATCATAGCTGCAAGTGTTGTTGTTTTTCATGATCAAGTTGGACCTGTTACTAAAACTAGTCATTGTCATACTTTAGTAACATCCATATATGCATCTGTAAGTCACAAATCTTTTATTTGAGGAATTTTGGCAGTAAGAAGTCTTAAAACTATCATATAGTTTCATAATTGGAAACTTATATTACATCTAAATCTTCTTTCAGAGCAAGAAAATGAAAAATCTAGATTCTTAGTTTCTAATAATATTTCATGTTGTTCTGGGGTAATCAAAGATTCTGCAAATTCTAAAGTATCTTGGGATTTAAGTATTTCTATTCAATCATCAATTCTAACTATCTCTCATCAAATTTTTATTGAAGGATAAGCTCAAACTGTTATATACATATCTGATCACTCATTATCGATCATTACTTGGATTAATTGTTCCTTTAAAGGATAATCTTTTCTAATAGGTTCTAACATAAAAAAAAATGATTAAATAATACACTTATATATATTTAATCATTTTTTTTATTTTTTTACAAGTATTTTATTAAGCTTTTATAGATTTTTTTCTATAAAAATAATAAAAGGTATTTAAAATAAATGTTCCAAAAAGCAAAACCCATGTCTCTGCTCAAGTATCTGGAGTTTCTGTTACATTTGATGCAACATTATCTATAAAATTATCATTATCTTCAAGATTAGTTTCATCTCAAGCTGAATTAAGGCTTAAAGCTGCAGCCTCATCTTCTGTCACTTTAGTTTTTACTAATTCATCTGGTGTTGAAAAGTCAAATATGTCTTCATCAAAACTTAATTCTAATCAATTTGAATCTGTAAGAGATACTAAAACCAACATATAGTCTGTAGCACTCTCTAGTCTAGAAGATAACTTTACAGTTATATTATTTTTTCAAATAGAACTTAGTGAATCTATATTTACCTCCTTTAGTAATTTAAATTCAAATTCTTCTCATTCTAAATCTTCACTAAAATAGACTTCAACAGTAGTTGGATTAACTATATTAACCTTTACTATTCATTGCTCAGATATATCTACTGATTCTGAATTAACCAATTCAACTCAAGAAATATTCTCTCATGTTGTAAAATCAATACTTCAATCTGCTCAAAATATAGAAAGTAAGCTATAGTTTGCATTTTTTTCTAAACTTTTATCCAAAGTCAATACCACTTTAGATAACTCTTCAAAATCTTTTGATGACATTGATATAGAAATATCTTTTAATACTTTTATATCTCATGTTATTTTTCATTGAGTAAATTGTACTTCATCATTCAATGAAACATCCATAGTCTTGTCATCTTTTACATCAACCTTTTTTACTTCATAAGCATGTGCAACACTTGTTAATAAAAACAATGTCAATGTAACAGTTATTATTTTTAACATTTTCATAATAAGATATTTATCTAATAAATTAATGTATTTATATTACATCATATATTATATATCTTGTCAAATTTTATTTAGTAAAAATAACTTTTTTTATATGTCAATATATCACTCTTATCTTATTATAAGTATAAATCAAATAAAAAAAGATTTAAATTAAAAATCTTTTTTTATTTGATTTATATATGTCTCAAGAATTAATAATGCCGAGATAGCATCTTTTTTTCACTTATTATCTTTATTTCATAATGATTGTAAAACATTGTCTGCCTCAAAACTAGTAAATCTCTCATCAATTCAAATTATTTCTTTATCAGGGAAAATAGACTTTAATTTATTTATAAAACTACGAGTTTTATCTAATTGAGCATTTTTTATTCAATATAAATCATAAGGAAGTCAGACTATTATTTTAGTTATACTTTTCTCTTTAAATATTTTTTTTAGTTCATTTATCAAGCTAGTTCTTGGTACTATTGAATGAACAAAAGGTATTCACTCCAATTCTATAGCTATTCAACATCTTTTATTTCAAAGATCTATAGAAATTAAACTCATAATTAAACTTTATTTACTAAAATCTTCATTTTTGCCATAGCATCTTTTCAAAGTTTTATATAAATAAATGTTTCTCAAATTTTTTTTATATGACCATCTGGTAAATCAATATGTTTTTTTGAAAGAGTTATTTTATATTTTTTTTGAATTTGATTAATTATATCCTTTTCTCATATTCATCAATAAACCTTTCAAGTATTGGAAGCTTTTAAAGCAAAAACTAGTTCTTTTGAATTCAACTTATCAACAATAGCATGTCTATCTTCTAATAATCATATTCTGTGATTTTCTTCTTTTTGGATTCTATCTCTAAATTTTTTCTCCTCAGTCGGAGTTAATTCGACTGCTAATCATTTTGGAAATAATAAATTAACTGCATATCAAGGTTTTACATCTTTTATTTCTCAAGCCTTTGCTACATTTATAACATGTTTCAAAAATAGTACTTTCATATTATATTTTATAGAAAATAGATTAGGTTATTTTATTGATTTTCTTTTTCTTCTGTCTCTTCTTCTATATCTTCTATTGATATTTTATATCATGTTAGCTTTGAAGCCAAATTCACATTAAGTCATCATTTTCAAACTGCTTTTGCTCTCTCAGAAGGTAGAATAAAAACTTTTGCATAAGATTCTTCTTCTTCAGAAATTTCGACTCTTACAACCTCTGCTGGAGACAAAGACTTTTTAATTATATCTCTAATATCTCAATTGTTTGGAATTATATCAATTTTTTCTCAAGATAATTCTTCCATAACCCCTTTAACCCTAATTCATTTTTGTCATATCAAAGTTCAAACAGGATCTATCTCATCATAATTAGAACTTACTAAAATCTTAGTTTTTATTCATGGTTGTCTTACTATATTATCTATTGTTATTATTCATTCTCAAATTTCTGGAACAAACTCAGCAAACAATGCCGAAACAAGTTCTTTCCTTCTTCTAGACAAAATAACTCTTGACGATGTATCATTTTTAGAAACTTCTGCAATCAGTAAAAAAAATCTTGCTCATGCAACATACATATCTCTTGAAACCTGTTCTGATTTTGGTAAAACAACTTGATTACCATTATAATCAAAAATCACTTTTCAAGAATCAACAATTTCTACTTTCATATTTATTACTTGTCATTCTTTACCTTGAAACAGATTAAATATTTTTTCTTTTTCAGTATCATTCATTTTTTGAATAATAACTTGTCTTGCTGCCTGAGAAGCTATTCTTCAAAATGTTTCCAGAGATTTTTCATCTCATAAAACATCATCTGTTATATCTAACTCTATTACATCTCATTCAGAAAAACCTTCAGCATCATCTCATAATTCATCAAAACTTATTTCTGTATATGGATCTTCAACAACTTTTACAACTGTTTTCTCAAGAGTTATTTCAATGTTTTGTTCTTCTAAATCCAAAACCACATTTACATTTTCATTTTTATTTCAAAAATCTTTTTTATAAGCTGTTTTTATAGCTGCTTCTATTATTTCTACAATTTTTTCTTTTGGAATCTTTTTTTCAGCAGAAATCATATTTATTGCCATTTCTATTTTTTTCAAATCAAACATTTTTCTTTTTTTAATAATTAAATAACAAAATGAGAATCTGAACTCATAAGTCAAACTCTCATTTTCAAAAAACAAGTTCAATAATATTATAAGACAATTATATTATATTTT
>PDTW01000028.1 GCA_002749055.1 Candidatus Altimarinota bacterium
TATTTAAGTTTTCCATTTTTATAAATTTTCAATTGATAGTAGTAATTTATTTGTTGATTCTTCTAAGTTTCTATTTTCAGATTGTTCCATTCTCTGCATCTGTTTCTTTGTAATTCTCTCTTTTATAGTTTTTATTTCTTCATAACTTAAATCTCAAGATTTCTTTAGATTTTTTAGAAAACCTAAAAGCATAGTTTTTTCTACACTTAGTGCTTGGTATATAGCTTCTAATTGTTTTGTATTCAGTTTATCAGCATATATTTCAATTTGTTTTTTTATCTTATAAGAAAATAACTTTGATTTTTTAAGTAATATAAGAATTTCTTTTTTTTTCATTTTAAAGAAAAAGTAATACACTAAATTTATATTTATTTTAGCATATTGTTTAATGTTTTACAAGGAAATGAAAAGTTTCAAAAAGAATAAGTTTGTTTTTATTTTATAAATACGTATTGACTGATGTATCTTATTATATATAATATACATCCTAATTATTTTTGTCTTAAATTTATAATTTACGGAAGTTATAAAAATAATTAAATATTTTATTAAAATTTTAAACTAAAACATGAAAAATAAAATAGCTGTAGATTTTTCTATAAATCAAGAAAAACGAACTTTTACAATACCTGTTACCCCAGAAGAATATTCAAAATACAAAAAAGCAAGATGAAGTCAAAGAATTTCATTTGCATTAAACTTAACCTCTTTAAAAATCAGTAGAATAGTTGATGACAGAAAAATTATATTTTAATAAAAAATATTTTATATTAATTTACTAATATGTTATTATTTAAGTATATATTAAATAATAACATAACTATGGATAATAATAAGGAAATTAATAATGAGCTAACGAAGTATAAAAAAAGACTGCTTAGAGTTTTGTATTTTCGTGAAAGTTTATTAGGTAGATTTCTTTCTTTTTTAAAATGATGAGAAAAGCCAGCAACTATGGTTAATGATTTGATAGTTTATAGATGAGTTAATTCAAGAAGAATTCATTCTTTTAATTAGAAAATATTTTTTATATATGTAAAGAATATAAGTTATTAAAAAATTGATTTATCAGATATTTTTAATAAAATAGCCTCTACTCTATTATTATAATATTTAAGAATTTATATATATGAAAAATACTATTGTGTTGTTAGTTTCATTAGTTTTATTTCTATCATCTTGTACTTGAAATACTCCAAAAGAAGAAGTAAAAAATAATAAAGAAAATAATGTAGTTGAACAAAAAAATAAAGAAAATAAAGAGGATGTTATTAAAAACAATAAAGAAAATGAACCTATTAATGTTGAAACTAGATCTTGAGCTTTAACTTGAACTTGAGTTGATTCTTGAGATAATACTTGAACTTGAGAAAATATATGAAATTGAGAAAATACTTGAACTTGAGAAGATGAAGAGGTTGGAGATCTTATAAAGGAATTTGATGATGGTAATGAATAATATAGAATTATTAAATGAAATTGTTTTGAAAATAAAAAGTGGAGATAGTATTTCTCCATTTTTGTTTTTATGAAGAAATCAAGATTTAGTAAATTCAGATGTTTATAATTTATGATTAAATGTATTAAAAGAATTTGATATACCTAAAAACTACTTATATAGACTGGAAGATAATTGAGAAAATATAAAGATTGAGGATATTAAAAAATTTTTAGATAAGTGAAATTTGAGGTCATATTATAAATGCCAAATTTTCCTTATAGAAAATATTTCAAGATTTACACTTAGTGCTTCTAATAATTGTTTAAAATTTTTTGAAGAGCCATGAATATGAAATATAATTTTTCTGACTAATTCTTCTGAAAGTCAGATACTAGATACTATAATATCTAGAGTAACGGAAATTAATTATTCTTGAGTCATAAAAAATATAAGTAATGAATTTTATATTTCATTATTGGATAACTATATTAAAAACAAAGATTATTCACTTTTTTCATATTTTTTTAAAGAAAAATTAGAAAAAAAAGACTATATTTCTTTTTTAGATAATATTATTTTTTATTCAAAAGAAACAGGAATGTTTGATGATATACTTTCTTCTCTTGAAGAAGACATAAATGCGATAAAAAATAATAATGTTTCGGCTAAATTTATAGTTGATAAATATTTATTAGAAATAAAGTTGAAAAAATAAAAGTAAATAGTATAATTTACGCAAGTTTAAGAACAAAATAATATAAAATGAAAAAGATAACATTTTGGTTTACAATTTTTATTGGGCTGATTTTTTGATATTCATTAGTTTTGGCAGATTTATGAAATAGTCCACAGTTAAAGTTAGAACATTCATTTAAAAGTGGTGATAATATTTTTTTAGATTCTAAAAATCTTAATTCTATTATTATTTCTTATGAAAGTAATATTGATTTGTCAAAATATAGTTTGTATTCTGTTTGCGATAGTAAATCTCAATTTTTGGATTCGTCAAGAAGTCAATATTTTTTTAAATTCAAATATAAAGATAAATCTTGTTCAAATCCAAATATAGTTTTGAAAGATGATTTGTGAAATGTTATAGTTGATAGTTTAATAAAAGTTAGATTAATAAAAAATACAGATTTGTACAATGTTTTTTTGGATTATTCAGATAAGGATTTGAAAGTTCTTTATAAAAAAGTTTATGAAAATGTAAAAAAGTACTCAATATTTTCTAATTATGAAAAAAATAATTCAAAAAAAGTTTTATCATTTTTAAAAAAGAGTAGAATTTATAAGGAATATTTATATAGTTTAGCAATTATAGAGAATATTATTAATAATAGAAAACAAAAATATATTTTGCCTGTTAAAGGTTATAAATTATCAAATCTGAATTCAAAACTTCCAAATGCAAATAGGTGATATAGAAAAGAGTATACTGATTGAATCCACCATTGATGGGATATTGACGCTCCTTACTGAACTGAAGTTGTTGCATTAGATGATTGAGTAATAATAAGAATAGTTGACGGTTTTAAATCAAGCGAGTTAAATAATATAAAAAGATGAAAATCACTTACATATTTAGAAGAGCTTCATAATTTGGATATATTAAGATGAAATCAAGTTTGGCTGAAAACAATGAAATGAGAGCTTATATTTTATAGTCATTTAAGTGAAGTCTCCCAAAATTTAAAAGAATGAAAAATGGTTAAAAAATGAGAAAATTTATGAAAAATTTGAATTACTTGAATTCCTTGAAAGAATTATACAGATTATCATTTACATTTTGTTATTCATGAGAATCCTTATTATAAAAATAAAGCTTGAAAATATAGTTTTGATGACTATATGTCTTGGGATTGGAAATTTAAATGAGAGAAGGTAGATTATATTAAAGAAAATAGTTATACTATTTTTGAATAAGGATAAATATACTATGTTAGTTGCAAAAAATAAAAAAGCTTATTTTGATTATGATATTATTGATTCTTGGGAAGCTTGAATCGAATTAAAATGATATGAAGTAAAAAGTATTAGATGAAAACAAGTAAATTTAAAATGATCTTATGTTATTTTTTCTTGAGAAGATATTTATGTAAAATGAATGCATATTTCAGCATACAAAGTTTTAGCTAATAAAAAATCTATTTTAGTTGAGAGAGAAAGAAAATTATTTTTACATAAAAAAACTATTTCTTTTTTAAAACAAAAAACAAAAGAATCCTGATTTTCATTAATTCCTTTAGAAATCTATTTCAAATGAAACCTTATAAAAGTAAAAATCGCACTTGTTAAGTGAAGAAAAAATTATCAAAAAAAGCAAGTTTTAAAAGAAAGGAGTATGGATAGAGATGCAAAAATGGCTATGAAAAAATATTTATAAATATATAATAAAAAAATGTTAGACATAAAAATAATAAGACAAAACCCTGACCTTGTTAGGGATAATATTAAAAAAAGAAATTTAAATCTTGATTTAGATAAATTTCTTGATTTAGATAAAAAGAAGTTAGACTTGATAGTAAAGGTAAATGAACTTAGAGCTATAAGAAATAAAGTTAGTAAAGAAATACCAACATTAAATAATGAAGAAAAACCTTCAAAAATAGCTGAAATGAAAAAGTTATGAGAAGATTTGAATGTTCTTGAGAAAAAGCAAAATGAAGTAGAAAGCTCTTGGAACTCTTTGTATTATCAATTTCCTAATTTGCTAGATGAAACTGCTGCCATTTGACTTACTGACGAAGATAATGAAGTTGTTTATACTTTTCTTGAGCCTACTAAATTTGACTTTGAACCTAAAGCTCATTATGAAATTGGCGATAAAAAGTGATGGATAGATACAGAAAAAGGTTCAGAAGTTTCATGAGCTAGATTTTGGTATTTAAAATGAGATTTAGTACTATTACAGTTTGCAATTATAAATTATGCACTTACAAAGCTTGTTTCTAAATGATTTAGTCCTATTCTCCCTCCTGTTTTAGTTAGAGAAAGGGCTATGTTTTGAACATGATTTTTCCCTGCATGAGAAGATTGATTATATAGAGTAAACCCAGAAGATGATGATTTACACCTAGTTTGAACTTCAGAGGTCCCAGTTACTTCTTATCATTCAAATGAAGTATTGGATTTAGCTAATCCTAAAATGTATGTGGCCTATTCTTCTTGTTTTAGAAGAGAGGCATGATCTGCATGAAAAGATACAAGATGAATATTAAGATGACACCAATTTGATAAATTAGAAATGGTTGTTTTTTGTAAGAATGATGAAAGTCAAAATATGCATAATTTTATGGTTTGAATAGAAGAAGATATATGGAAATGATTAAAAATCCCATATCAAAAGGTAAATGTTTGCTCTTGAGATCTTTGAAATCCTGCTATGAAAAAATTTGATTTAGAAGCATGGATGCCTTGACAAAATAAGTATAGAGAGGTTACTAGTTGTTCAAATGTTGGAGAATACCAATCTAGAAGATTATCAATAAAATATAAAGATAATGAATGAAATTCTCAATATGCACATACTCTTAATGGTACTGTAGTTGCTATGGGTAGATGTTTGATTTCAATTATAGAAAATTACCAAACAAAGGAGTGAAATGTAAGAATTCCAGAAGTTTTGATTCCTTTTATGTGAGGAAAGGCAGAAATATAATATCATTTATATAGTAATATGAAAAATAATAAAATAAATATCACAACAATTTGATGATGAACTTGAACATTCAATGTTTTGAATTGATTAAAGAATAATGAGAATTATAATCTTGCTGCTGTAATAAGTATGTTTGATAGCTGATGAAGTACATGAGTTTTAATGGACGAATTTTGAGTATTGCCACCTTGAGATATTAGAAGATGAGTATTAGCTCTTAGTGAAGAAACTACTCTCCTTAGAAAATTATTTGAATATAGATTTACCAAAGACTCTTCAGTTAATTGACATACAATTTGAAATTTGTTGTTAACAGCTATGAGTGATATAACTTGAAGCTTTGAACAAGGTCTTTGAGAGGTATGTAAAATGTTTAGAGTAAAATGAAAAGTAGTTCCTGTCAGCTTAGAAAAATCAGATCTTTGTGTTAAGCTTGAGAATTGAGAAGAGATTGTTTGAGAAAAAAATATTGATAGTCCATTACATGATCCAAATTTGCTTATAGAAAAAGCATATTTGTCTCCTAAGGTAAAAATTAACCCAAGAGCTAGATCAGTTTTAGAAAATTCTGATATTATTATTATATGACCTTGAGATTTATATACTTCAATAATACCAAATTTACTTGTATCTTGAGTTTCTGAGGCCATTCATAGAAGTAATGCAAAAGTTGTATATTTTTGTAATATTATGACTAAATATTGAGAAACTAATAATTTTGAAGTTATAGATTTTGTTGATGTTATAAAAAAGTATTTAAAAAAATGAGAGCTTGATTACTTAGTAGTGAATAGTTGACATATAAGTGACTATATGATTAGAAAATATAAAAAACAAGATAACAAAAAACCAGTTAAAATAAAAAACATAGATGATTTTAAGAGAAAAAAATATAAAGTTATAGAAAGAGATATGCTGAACGATAAAGATTTTGTAAGACATAGTTCAGAAAAACTAGCATCTGTTATAGATGATATTGTAAATGGTTGGATAAAATAAAGGAATATCTAAAAAACTCCTTAGTAAGAATAAAAATTTAAGGAAAAATTAGCAAAAAAGATTATTTTTTCTAGATTTGGAGTTTTTTCGGATGTTTCTAAAGTGTGTCTTATAATTTTTAAAATATGAAAGTTCATTTAATAACTATTTTTCCTGAATCTTTTAACTCTTATTTCTCAAGTAGTATAATTTGAAGGGCAAAAGAGAAAGGTTTTTTTTCTCCTTTTTTTTATAAGTTAAATGATTTTTCTGATAAAAAGTATAAACAAGTAGATGATAAAGCTTACTGAATGCATTGACAAGTTTTATCTCCCAAACCTCTATCCAAGGCTATAGAATATATTTTTGATAAAGTTTGAAAAAAAATTCCTGTTGTTTTTATGTCTCCTAGATGAGATTTATTAACTCAAGAAAAGTTAGAATCATATTATAAAATTTTAGATTGAGAATTTATTGTTATTTGTTGACACTATGAGTGAATTGATCAAAGAATAATTGATATATATGTTGATTATGAGATTAGTATATGAAACTATGTTATATCTAGCTGAGAATTAGCAAGTCAGGTTTTTTTAGATGCTTTAGTTAGAAATATTCCAAATGTTTTGTGAAATTCAAAATCTCTTATTGAAGATAGTTTTTCAAAGAAATTTAATAGACAAAAAGAATATCCTATATATACTAGACCTAATAATTTTTTATGAAGAAAAGTCCCTCATATTTTAGTTTCTGGTAATCATGAAGCTATTGAAAATTGGAAAAGAGACAATTTAAAAGTTTAATATAAAGGTTTTATGGATAAGTTTTTTTTTAAAAATAGTGAAATACTCTCTTCGTTATGGGATAATACAACTTTTGAGATAGTGTTGAAATTTTTTCTAGTTTATTTTATTATAGTATGGATAGCTTTGGTTATATGGGTTATTAAGGATATAACAAATAGGACAAGTAGTTTAATTTTTCAAATTTTCTCTATTTTTTTGGTTATATTTTTAAGTCCATTATGATTATTAATTTATTTAGTTATAAGACCTAGAAAAACTCTTTTTGATCTTTATTACGACGAAATTGACTTTAATTTAGATACATTTTGAAGTATAATAAAAGATAAGCTTGAAGGTGATTTAGAAAAAATACATTGTTTTAACTGTAAAAAACCAGTTTGAATTGATTTTAATTATTGTCCTTATTGTAAAATTTGTTTATCTAAGGAATGTTACAATTGTGAGAAAAAATTATATTCTTGATGGGAAAGGTGTCCTTATTGCTGAGAAGAGTGTAGTAAAGATAACAAAAAAACCACTTGATTTATTAAACAGAAGTTAAAAAAAATAAGCAAAAAAAAGAAGAAAAAAAAGTAATTTTTTTCTTCTTTTTTTATTCAAAGAAACTATCTATTAATTTTCTATAAATCATTCTTTGCCTAAGTTCCTCAAATTGTTTTGTTCAGGGGATATATAATTTTTTTAATTTTTCAAGAACCTTTTCTGACTCAAATTTTGACATTATGTTTTTTATTTCAATATCTAGTTCTTCATCTTTAACTTCAGTTTTTTCTATTTCATGAAGTTTATTTAAAATTAATTCTCATTTTAGTCTTTTTTCAGCAGTAGCTTTGATATTTTTTTCTTTATACTCTTCTTCAGACATTTTTAATGATTCTAAATAATCAGACATTTTTACTCAGTCTCTTGATATATTTTGCTTTACTTGATTAAAAATTATTTCCATTTGTTTTTTTAACATTCAATCTCATAAGTCTATTTTTGATACCTTTAATAATTCATCTATTAATTGCTGTTCTTCTTCAATTCTTTTATTAGATTCTTTAGTTTCCAATATTTCTTTCTTTATCAAGTCTTTAAATCACTCTAAATCTAACTTTTTACCTCTTAATTTTTCAATAAATTCAGGAGTAAATTCTGGTTTTATATGTTTTTCTATTTTTTTTATAGTAACATTAAACTTTGTTTTTTTTCACGCGAAATCTTTATTGTGATAATCTTTAGGAAATGGAATATCAAGTTCAAGTTTATCAGATTTTATAGCTCAAATTAATTGTTCTTCAAAACCAGGAACCAAAATATTAGAGCCTATTATAATAGGATAATCAATCATTTTTGTTGTTTCTAGTTCTTTACCTTTTTCATCATATCATTGTGTATCAATAGTTACTCTATCTAACATTTCTACTTTAGTTTTTTCGTCAGATTTTTCTTCATAAGTAGTGAATTTTTTCTCTATTTCAGACAAAGCATTTTCTACTTCTTCTTCAGAAACAGAAATTTTATCTTTTTTAAGTTTTATTGATCTATATTTTTTATCGATAATTACTTCTGGAAAGACTTCAACTTTAATTTTAAAAATTAATGGGCTTTGAGAAACAATTTCGCTTATTTCAGATTGTGAAACAGGTATAATATTTTCTTTTTTTAGTGCTTCTTTATATAAATTATCAATTGCTGACTCTATAGTCATAGCTCCAATATGATCTTCTCAATAATGTTTTATTATTATATTTTCAGGTATATTTGCTCATTTTCTAAAACCATTGATTTCTGTATTTTTCTTTAAATAAGATATAGTTTTATTTCTATATTTAGCTACATTTTCAACAGTTTCTTCAATTGTTAATTCAATAATTGATTTAGGTAATACTTTTTTGTCAATTTTCATGTTATTTTATAAGTAATAAATAAAAGTGGAGATATTATATAAAAATTATAATAATAGTAAATACTTTTCTTAAAAGAGTTTAATTTTTAATTATCATATTTTCACATTTCATAATCAAAAAATCAAGTATCTGGATTATATTCATATATTATTCATTGTTCTTCATATTGTTGAAAATCAATGGGTAAATAATCAATATATCATTGGTTAAATAATACTTTTGCGTTTCTAGCACTTAATCAGTTATTATTTTTCTTGAATTTTTCATTAGCTTTCTCTAGATAATACAAATTAAGTTCTCTTACAGCTTTATTTATATAGTTACTACATTTAGTGTCTGATAATTCTTCAAGTTCTTTATCTGGATTAAATTTTCAAAATAATTTATTCCTCCAATCACCCATATCTTTTATAAATTTTCAATTAAGAGGGTAATTTTTTTTAAATATTTGTACTCATGCTTTTTCTAAATCAGAACTAAATTTATTACAAGTTTCATTTTCATTCTCAATAGTTCTTGCTATATTTAAAAACATAAAAAAAGATTTTTCTCTATTTCATCATTTTCATTGCATTATTGCTGCCATTACTTTTATTCAATCTAACTCTGTATTACTTGCACTTGCAACTTTGTAATATAAAGAAGATTTTAGAGGATCTTTTTTATAAAAATAATATATATATGCTAAATAGTATGGTATTTGGTAATTTGAACAAGGTTTTCTATATTTATCAAGAATCCATATTTTATTTAAATCGTATTCATCTTTGATTTTTTCTATTTTCTCTTCGTCACAAAAATTTTTAATTCATTTTAGTCATATTTTCTCTGCTTCATTTATATGTTTTTCTACAACATCTACATTTAATGATTCATTATGATTTGTGCTAGGAAGCAAAAGTTCAGAGACTATATAAGGGTGTTTAAAGTTAGGATTTAGTTCAGTAATTAAATCAGTTATGAAATATAAATATTTTTTATATTCTGATGAAACTGCATTTGATCATATATATTGTATTGTTTTTAGCCGATAAATATCTGCTCTAACATTTTTAAATCAGAAAGAGGTTTTAAGTGCAAATTCTTTTGTAGGTAAGTTCTCTGGATGTTTAACAAGGTTATCTTGTATTTCTTTACTTTTAGAGTAATTTGATAAATTTATTTTATAAAAATTAAATAAAATAAATATCAACATTAATATAAATAGTATTTTTTTCATTTTTAGGCTTAATTTAAACATTTTTAAATATCATTTCAATTAATATCTATGGATAATTTTGTTTTTTGGCTTTTTTTTGTTTTTTCAGGTTCTTCAAATCAGTTTTCATAACAAATGTATAGTTTTCTCTCCTTTCATTTTCACCTACTTTCTGTAAATACTCAGATAGCTTCGTCAGCTACATATGAGTGCACTTTTTTTCTTTCATATGAAGACAAAAAAGGCAATCATACATCTTTTTTTATTTTTTTAACTAAATCTATTTTTTTTGATACGAGTTTTATAAGCTTATCATCTTTGCTTTGTAAATAATCATTTACTTCTAAATGTAGTATTACATTTTTATTTAAATTTTTACTTATAATAAGCTTTAGCAAACTTTTAATAAATTCAAGATTTTTTCAATGAGGTCAAATTATCAGAGATGATTCTTTTTTATCATCAGTTTTTATTGTTATTAAAAAAATATTTTCTTTTTCTTTTTTTAACTCAATAGAATTAATGTTTAAATTAAGTTTACTAAAAAAAACATTTATAATATTCTCAATTTCTTTTTCCACTTTAAAAAATTTAAATATATCTAAAATATTGTTTAATTTAATCATATTTTTAAATATTACAAGTTTTTATATTTTTTTGACATTATCCAAAAAAAACTTATACTTTTTTAGAATTTTCTTTTATAATTCAAGAAATTTATTAGTTTTTTTAAACAAGTTAGATGACAGACAAAAAAATAGTTGATGATTATTATTCTAATATAACTTCAAAAGATTTTAGCGAAGAGAAAAAACCTACTACTGTTAAGAAAAAAATTAGGATAAAAGCAAAAAAGGTAACTTTAAAAAAGGAAAAAGAAGAGGATATAGAAACTTCAGGTGGTTTAAGTGTAGACAAAAACACAGAAAAAAAGAAAGTTAAATTTAAAAAAGTTATAGAAGTTTCTCCAGAAAAAAAATCTGCTAAAAAAACCATTAAGAAACCTTTTGCTAAAACTTCGTTAGAGAAAAAACCTTTAAATTTTTCTTGATCTACAAATAAATCTATTAAAAAACCTAGTGATAAAAAAGACGATTTTAAAAAACCTTTGTCAATAATAAAAGAAGATAAATCTCCAATAAAGTCAGAAAGTGTAGATATTTCAAGTAGCGAAACAAAAGAAAAAAAATCTTTTCATAATAAGCAAAAGTCAAATTTTAAGAATAAAGATTCATTAGAAGAATGAAAAGTGTCACATAAAAAAAATAAATTTACTGTTTGAAAAACAAGGGGTAGATTTAGATTTCCAGAAAAAGAAGAAGATGTAGTTTTTACAAGATCTAAAAAAGTGAATAAAAAAGCAGAGAAAAATATAGAAGATATTAAGCAAGATTTAGTAAGCCATAGTTGAGAAACAATAGTTGTTTGAGATGTTTTGAGTTTGAAAGAATTATCAGAAAAAATATGAGTTCCTTTGACTCAACTTATGGCTGAATTTATGAAAAATTGAATGATGGTTAACATTAATTCAAAAATAGATTTTGACACAGCTCAGATTATAGCAGATTGATTTGATGTTAAGCTTGAGAGATGAGAATCTTCTTGAATAAAAATAAAAGATTTACTTTGAGGTAAATTAGATGAGTTATTGAAATGAGATGATGATTCAAAACTTGAGACTCGTTGTCCTGTTGTAAGTATAATGTGACATGTTGATCATGGGAAAACTTCAATATTAGATTTTATTAGAAATTCAAAAATTACCTCATGAGAAGCAGGTTGAATTACTCAAAGTATATGAGCATATCAAATTACAAAAAACTGAAAGAAAATAACATTTTTGGATACTCCTTGACATGAAGCATTTACAATTATGAGAGCTAGGTGAGCTAAGTCAACAGATATTGCAATTCTTGTTGTTGCTGCTGATGAATGAGTAAAACCTCAAACTATTGAAAGTATAAATCATGCAAAAGAAGCTTGAATACCTGTTATTGTTGCAATAAATAAAATGGATAAGGAATGAGCTAATCCAGATTTTGTAAAATGACAGCTTGCTGAAAAATGATTGTCTCCTGAAGATTGGTGATGAGATACTCCTATGATACCTGTTTCAGCTCATACTTGATTTTGAATAGAAGATTTATTAGAAATGATTTTGCTTATTTCTGAAATGAAAGAATTAAAAGCAAATCCAAATAGGTTGTGAATAGCTACTGTTATTGAATCTCATTTAGATTTGAAATTATGACCTGTAGCAACAGTTTTGATTAATGCTTGAACTATAAATAAGTGAGATAATATAGTTTGTGCTGGTTCTTTTTGAAAAATTAAGGTATTAAAGAATTTTGAATCAAAAAATATTTTAACTTCTCTTCCGTGAGATCCAGTATTAATTGTTTGATTAAATAATGTAGTAGAATGATGAGATATAATGCAAGTTGTTTCTTCAATAGATATTGCTAGGAATAAATCATTAGAATACAATGAATTTATTTCACTTAATAAAGCTGCTAATTTATCTTGAATAGATATACTTATGTCAAAGATAAAAAGTTGAAGCTTAAAACAATTAAAAATTGTTTTGAAAGCTGATACTAACGGTAGTTTAGAAGCAATAAAAGCTTCTCTAGAGAAGTTGTCTACACCTGAAACAAATGTTGTAATAATTCATTCTTGAGTTTGATGAATTACTGAGTCTGATGTAATTATGTGTGAATGAAGTTTGGCTATTCTTGTTTGATTTTGAGTTGATGTTTTGTCTACAGCAAAATGACATTTGGATAACTCTTCTATAGAGTTTATAAATTCAAAAATTATATATCATATAACTGAAAGAATAGAAAAAATTATAACTTGAATGCTTGATCCTAAAGAAGTAGAAGTATTTTTATCAAATCCTAAAGTATTGGCGATTTTTTATACTTCAAAAAAATTTATGGTAGTTTGATTGAAATTAAAATCTTGAGAGACAATTGAGCCAAATTCTTTAGTTAGAGTTATTAGGAAAGACAAAATGGTCTGATCTTGAAAAATTATATCTATGAAACAATGAGTAGAAGAAGTAAAGCTTCTACAATGACCTACTGAATGTTGAATTAAATTTTCATGAAATGTTATTATAGAAGAAAAAGATGAGTTAGAAATATATAAATTAGAAACTCATTAAAATTTATTTTTTAAATTATTTAGAAAATGTGAATATTAAAATGACTTTGATTATTAGAAGTTTTGTCGGATAATGAATTGCAAGATTTGGAAAAATTTTGTCAAGAAAGAAAAGTTCTTAAATGAGAAAAGTTATTTAATGAATGAGATGATGCAAATTCTTTGTATTTTTTAAAAGAATGATGAGTTTCTATATATAAAAATGTCAATGGTTCTGAAATCTCTATATGAGAGGTTTTGGCAGAGGATATATTATGAGAGATGGCTATTTTTTGATGATCATGAAAAAGAAGCGCTACTGCTATTGCTAACCAAGATACAATATTAATTGTTATTATGTCTTTTTCTATAAAAGAAATTTCAAATAAAAATCCTGCATTGCTTAAAAGAATACAAGAAGTTATTGAACATAGAATAATGATTAATAAAACAATTTTGTCAAAAAAGTGAAAGAAAGTATAAAAAAAGTATAAAAAAGTTTTGCATTTATTTAAAAAACTATATACTTCTACATATTCTTAATTATAAAGTTCTAAGAAATATGTCCAATAAAGAGGATAAAATAGAGGTAGAGTGAGTTGTACTTAAGGCTTTACCCGGTCTGGTTTTTGATATTCAATTACCAGAACAATTTTGATGATGAGTGATTCAGTGATATCTTAGCTGAAAAATGAGAAATAATTACATTAGGCCGATAGAGTGAGATACAGTATTAGTTGAATTAAGTATTTATGATTTAACAAAGTGAAGAATAATTTTTAGAAAATAATTTATTTATAATTTTATATTAGAATTACTATGAAAGTTAGAGCATCAGTAAAAAAAATTTGCAACGATTGTAAGGTTGTGAAAAGAAAATGAATAGTTAGAATTATATGTAAAGTCCCTAAACATAAACAAAAACAAGGGTAATATTTATAGTTTATTATTATTTAATTTATAATTTGTATTTAAAAGTATGGCAAGAATTGCTTGAGTAAATTTACCAAATGGTAAACATGTAGAAATAGCGCTAACATATATTCACTGAATATGAAGAAATATCTCAAATGATATTTTAAATAAGGTGTGAATAGTTGCTACTAAAAAAATTGAGACATTGAGTGAAGATGAATTAGATAAAATAAGGGATGAAATTAAAGCATCATATATAGTTGAATGAGATTTAAGAAGAGTAGTTTCATGAAATATAAAAAGATTGCAAGAAATTAATTGTTATAGATGACAAAGACATAGAAAAAGACTTCCGCTAAGAGGTCAAAGAACAAAAACTAATTCTAGAACTAGAAAAGGTAAATCTGTTGCAATAGCAGGTAAAAAGAAATAAAATTTTAATTTTAAATATATATTTTTATGGTAAAAGCAGTTAAGAAAACTAAAAAAACTAGAGCTATTATCCAACATTGACAAGCGCATATAAAGGCTTCATTTAATAATACAATAGTTACTATTAGTGATGAAAAATGAAATGCTTTAACTTGGGCTACAGGTTGATCAGCTGGTTTTAAGTGAGCTAGAGAATCTACTCCATATGCTTCTCAATTAGCAGTAGAACAAGCAGCAGCAAAAGCTAAAACTCTTCATTCTATGGAATCAGTAGATGTATATATTAAATGAATAGGTATTTGAAGAGAACAAGCTATAAGATGATTAATAACTTGATGAATAGAAATAAAGAGTATATTTGATATTACTCCAGTTCCTCATAATTGATGTAGAAAAAAGAAAATAAGAAAACTATAGTAATTTTCAAATTTTAATTTTTAATTTGTAAGCAGTTTTATGCGTTATACATGACCAAAGAAAAAACTTTGTAGGAGAGAATGAGTTAACTTATTCGGTACAGAGAAATATAATATACAAGATTCAAAAAAGACCTTTTTTAAATGAGGTAGAAAGTTAAGTGAGTTCTGATTTCAATTAAGAAAAAAACAATTAGCTAAAAGAATGTTTTGATTGTCAGAAAAACAATTTTCTTCTTACTTTAAAAAAGCCCAAAAGTCGAATTGAGAATGAACTACTTGAGAGAAAATGTTAAGATTAATTGAGTTAAGACTAGATAATGTTATATTCAGAGCAAATTTTGCTAGAACTAGAATGCAGGCTAGACAATTTGTTAATCATGCACATTTTACTGTAAATTGAGTTAAAGTTTCTATTCCTTCTATCTCTCTTAAAGAGTGAGATATAATTTGTCTTAGAGATAAATTAAAAGAAAGTCCTTTATACAAATCTTTATTAGAAGAATTAGAAGAGTTTTCTAAACAAAATAAAGGTAAAGTATCAGGATGTAAATGGATAGAAATAGATTCTAAGAATTTAAAAATAACTGTTAAATCATTGCCAGTTAAAGAAGATTTTGAACAAATAGTAGATATACAGAAGATAGTAGAATTTTATTCAAAATAATTTATTTTATTATAATCTTTTTAATAATATGCATATTATCCATAAAGAAACTTGAGCACCAAAAATTTTCAAGAAAGATATATCTAAAAATACATCTTCGTTTACAATATCTCCTTTACCTAGATGATATTGAGTTACTATTTGAAATTCATTAAGAAGAACATTATTGTCTAGTATCCCTTGAACAAAAGTAACTTGAATTAAGGTTTCATGAGTTACACATGAATATTCTACTCTGCCTTGAGTTAAAGACTCAGTAATAGACATTATGTTAAACTTAAAAAATCTAGTTATAACTAAAGTAGACAATTGAGTAGAATGGATGAAATTGCAAGTTTCTAAGTCAGGTGTTGTCACAGCTAAAGACATAAAAAAAGTAGCATGAATAGAAATTTTAAATGAAGATTTATATATAACAGAAATTGATAAAGATTGATTAGAGTTAGATATTGATATTAGAGTTGAGAAATGAGTTTGATATTTGACAGTAGAAGAATTGAAGGAAAGAGAAGAAGATACAGAGGTTTTATTAATTGATACTAATTTCTCTCCAGTATCAAATGTTCAATATAAGATTACAAATACTAGATTTGAAGATATTATTAATTTAGATTCTCTTGAACTAGTGATATCAACTTCTTGAGCTATTTCTCCAGTTGATGCACTTAGATTTTCTTGAGATATGATGGCATCTTACTTTTGATTGTTCAATGAAGAATCTTTACAAGTTGAATGAGAATTTATTACAGATATTAAAGATGTAATAAAAAAAGAAAAAGAAGAGGTAAAAGAAGAATTAGAAAAAGAAACATATACTCCAATTGAGATTATGTGACTTTCTCCTAGAACTCTTAATGCTTTGATAAATTGAAGTATTCTTTCAATAGAGCAATTAGTAAAATGTACTGAAACAAAACTTTCTTCAATTAAATGATTTGGTAAGAAAGCAATGGTTGAGATTAGAGCTTCTCTTAAAGAAAGAGATTTGAAATTATTAGGTGATGACTAAAAAATAATACTATATTAATAATTACTACAAATGAGACATAGAGTTAGAAAACATTTAAAGTTTAATAAGAAAAACTTTTCACATAGAAAAACTATGGAGAGAAATCTTTTAACATCATTTTTTCTTCATAAAAGCATAAAAACTACTGAAAAAAAGGCTAAATTTATTGTACCTATGATTGATAAATTGATTAATACAGTTAATACAAAAGATGAGATGAATGCAATCAGATATGTAATGACATATTTATTTACAAAAGAATCTTCTCAGGAGCTTTTTGAAAATGTTGCTACTAAATATAAATGAAAAAAAACATCTGGTTTTACTAGAATTACACCAATAAAATATAGAGATGGTGATAATGCAAAATTAGTATTATTAGAATTAATTTAATTGTATAAATAAGTTGAAAAATGAAAACTTTTACTCCTTCACAAATATCTTGAGGTGAAAGAAAATGGTATATCATAGATGCAAAATGACAAAATTTATGAAGATTAGCAACTAAGATATCTGTTTTACTTAAATGAAAAGATAGAGTTGATTTTGTTCCTTATATTGATAATGGTGCAAATGTTATTGTTATAAACTCAGACAAATTTGAAGTTACTTGAAATAAAATGGAAGATAAAATCTATTATAGACATACAGGTTATCTATGAGGATTAAAAGAAACTTCACTTTGAGAATTGTTAAGAAAGAAACCAACTAAACCGCTTGAACTAGCAGTTAGTTGAATGTTACCAAAGAACAAATTAAGAAGCAAAATGATTTCTAGGTTGAAATTATTTACATGAGAAGAGCATTCTTATGTAGCACAAAAACCTGAATTAATTAAATAATTTATTAAGATAACTTTGAATTATGGCAAGTAAATATACTTATTCTGTTTGAAAAAGAAAAACAGCATCTGCTCAAGTAAAAATATTTGAATGAACTTGAAAAACTACAATTAATGGTAAAAATATATCTGAATACATAAATAGATCAGATTTATTTGAAAAAGTTTATGAACCATTAAAATTATGCAAAGTTAAAGATAAAATTTATTTTGATGTTAATGTATCGTGATCTTGAGAATCTGCTCAAGCAGAAGCTATAAGACATTGATTGTCTATTGCATTAGTTTCTTATGATGTATCTTTTAGAAAGATTCTGAAAGCAGCTTGATTATTAACAAGAGATGCAAGAAAAGTTGAAAGAAAGAAACCATGAAAACATAAAGCTAGGAAATGAATGCAATGGTCAAAAAGATAATATTTATTATAAACATTATTTTACTCTAATGTGTATTAATATACATTAAATAATTTTAATTTAGAAATTTTAAGAATTGAAAAATGCCTACTATTAACCAATTAGTAAAAAAGTGAAGAAGAACACCTTCTACAAAAAGTAAATCACCAGCTTTACAAGTTACAAAAAATTCTATATTAGGGAAAACAGTTGATATAAGTTGTCCTATGAAAAGATGAGTTTGTGTTAAAGTTACTACAATGACTCCTAAAAAACCTAATTCTGCCTTAAGAAAAGTTGCAAGAGTTAGACTTACAAATTGATATGAAGTTAATGCATATATTTGATGAGAATGACATAATTTACAAGAACATTCTGTTGTTGCAATTAGGTGATGAAGAGTAAAAGATTTACCATGAGTTAGATATCATGTTGTTAGATGAGTTCTTGATTGTGAGTGAGTACAAAACAGAAAACAATGAAGAAGCTTATATTGAACAAAAAAACCTAAATAATAAGGTCTCATTTATTTAATGGCAGTAAGTTAGCAATTACTGAAAAAGCTGTTAAATAGACTATATATTAATTGTTAAAAAAATAAACGATGTCAAAACAAGAGTTATGAAGATTTGATACGATAGTAGAGAAATTTATAAATTATGTTATGCTTGATGGGAAAAAAAGTATAGCTATTTCTATTATGAATGATACTTTCTCTGAAATTAAATCAAAAGGTCAAAAAGATCCTAATGGAGTTTTTATAAAAGCATTAGAGAATGTAATGCCTAAAATTGAAGTTAGACCTAAAAGAGTATGATGATCTATATTTCAAGTTCCACAAGAAGTTGCTGAAAAAAGACAAATGTTTTTAGCTTCAAAATGGATAATAGATTCTGCTAGAAGTAAAAAAGGTGCTAAATTTTCTAAGTTTTTGGCTGATGAATTAATTGATGCTGCAAATGAAACAGGTAATGCTTATAAAAAGAAATTAGATGTATATAAAATGGCTGAGGCTAATAAGGCATTTGCTAGATTTGCTAATAAAAAAAGAAAATAAAATATAAATTTATAAATTAATTTTAGAAAAATGGCTCATAAAAAAGCTCAATGATCTACTAACAATGGTAGAGATTCAAATGCCAAAAGACTTGGTGTAAAACTTTTTGGATGACAAAAAGCAATTTCTTGAAATATTATAGTAAGACAAAAGTGAAATAAATACTGGCCAGGTGAATGAATATCTCAATGATCAGATTTTACACTTTATGCTACTAAAGATTGAATTGTTACTTTCTCTGAGAAGAAAAGAGTAAAGTTTGATGGTAGAGTATATAAAGATAGAATAGTTTCTATTAAATAAAAAGAGAATAAGCTTAGCTTATTCTCTTTTTATTATTCATAATAACAGTAAACTATTCTTGTTTTTCCTTTAGATTCAACTGTTTTTTGGTTTTCTCATATTCATATTCTTTTATATCACATTTTTTCATAACTTTTTTGAGAAGGAATATTTTCTTTGTTTATATCGACAGACATTATAGAGTTAGGATATATATTTTTGTAATATTTATGAGACAAGCTTAATAATATCCTAGAAAGTCATTTAGATCTAAAATTAGGGTATATTCTTATTCAATTAGTATGAATAAGATTTTTATTTGATAATAATTTATTGTATAATTCTTTATCTTCAACCAATTTTATTATTGGTTCTTTTGAAGGTCTTGATTGCCAAAATCATATTATTTCAGAATTTTCTCACAACAAAGAAAATACAAAACGTCAGTCATAATTATACCATTTTTCAAATTCGTCTAATGAAGAAAATCTTTTTGAGTCAGAAGTGTTTTCTTGCAATGATTTATCACTAAAATCATTTGAGTATTTTATAATTTTTTTAATTTGATTTTCTGGTATTCAAAGTCAAAAACAGTATTCTCATATTTTTTCTAGTTCGTGAAACTCTCACAAATTTGTTTTTTTGAGCTTTTTCATTTTTATTTAATAAGTTCTCAAGGAGATGTATAAGTATCATTCTCTATAATTCTTCAAGGAAGACAATAAGTGTTTATTCATGTCTTTACATTATCTCAAATTATTACTCAGAATTTTCTTCTTTCAGAATTCATTAATTTTCAGTTTATCATTACTTTTACAGATTCTTCATTATGATTTAGATTCTCGCTTATAAATCAACTACCAATATTTATATTATTTCATAATATACTATCTCATAAATAGCTAATATTCGGTATCTTTACATTATTTCATATGTTAGTATTTTTTATTTCTACTGCATTTCATATTTTACAGTTATCTCCAATTACTGTTCATCATCTTATGTAAGTATTTGGTCAAATAATACTATTTTTTCATATATAAACATTTCATTCTATATATGTTCAAGATTTTAAAATAGCTCATTTAGATAGTATAATTTCTCATTTTATAGTTACTCCTTCTTCAATTTCTCATTTTATTTTAGATTTTTCTAATTTATCTAAAAAGTAATTATTAGCAATTAATATATCTGAACAAACTCATACATCAATAAATTTTCCTTTTATATTTATAAGTTTAAATGGATTTTGTCAACAAAATGCATTTATTGCATCTGTTATCTCATATTCTCATCTTATAGAAAGTTTTATTTCCTTAGCTAAATCAAATATATCTTTATTGAATTTGTATACTCATAAGTTGGCAAGATTTCAAATATCTTCTTTAGGCTTTTCAACAATTTTTTCTGCAAATCATTTACTAGATTTTTTGAAAATTCAATACTTTTCAGGGAATTCAACTTCCTTAACCAAGCATCAGTAACCGTCTAGTTCAATAATTTTGTCTATGTCATCTTTATCAAAAATACTATCTCAATTTAATAGTATAACATCATCTTCAATATTTATTCATTTAATTGCTGCTCCAGTTCATTTTTCTGAAGATTGAATATGGTATGTTATCTTTGTTCATTTAAAATCATATCATAGTTTTTCAAAAAACTCTTCTTTTTTGTAGTTTACAACTATTATGATTTCATCAACCTTTTTATATAAATTTTTTAAATTATGTTCTATAATAGTTTTTCAATATATCTTTATAAGAGGTTTAGGTGTAGTATTTGTCAAGGGTCTAAGTCTTGTCCCTTTTCAGGCTGCTAGTATAATTGCTTTCATTTTATTTTATGTTGAAAAATAATATATATCATTATACTTATTTTATATTAATTTTCTAATTTTTTTTTGATGAATATAAAATCAGATTTTCCAATATTCAAAAATAATCCATGACTTGTATATATGGATTCAACAGCCACATCTCAAAAACCTTCATATGTTATAGAATGAATAAAACAATATCTAGAAAATTATTATTCAAATATTCATAGATGAAGTTATGATTTATCAGAAAAGTCAGAATTGTTATATGAAGAATCAAAAAAAGTGATAGCTAAATCTATTTGAGCTAGTAGTTGGAGAGAAATTATTTATTCTTTCAATTCTACATATGCATCAAATTTATTTATATATTCATTAAAGAGAAGTAATATTTTAAAATCATGAGATAAAGTCTTACTTAGTATGGTTGAACATCATGCAAATATTGTTCCTTGGTTAATCCTGCAAGAAGATTTATGAATAGAAATAGATTATGTTGGTCTTAATGATGATTATTCACTTAATTTTGATGATTTAAAGAAGAAATTAACTCCAAATGTAAAGCTAGTATCATTTACTCATGTATCAAATATTACTGGAGAAATATTTGATTTAAAAAGAGTTTGAAAAATATTAGATAAACAGAATGAAAGACCACTTTTTTTAGTTGATGCTTCTCAAAGTATTCCTCATATGAAGGTTGATGTGAAAGATTTGTGATGTGATGCTATGTTTTTTACTTGACATAAGGTCATGGCGGATAGTGGAATATGAGTATTATGGTGAAAAGAAGAATTACTAAAAAAATTAAAACCCATATTTTCTTGATGATGAGCGATATCTTGGGTCAAAAAAGATTCTTTTAAAGAAGCTTGACTACCAGATAAATTTGAGCCCTGAACTCCTAATTTAACTTGAGCAGTAAGTTTACTTAGAGCATTTGAATATTTAGAAAATATATGATGATATGAAAAAGTTTTAGAAATTGAAAAAGAACTAAATGTAGAAGTCATAAAAAAATTTAGTAATATAAAGTGAGTTAAACTTATTTGATGAATTAATCCAAGTTCAAGAGTCTCAGTTTTTAGTTTTGTTGTTGAATGAATTCATTCTCATGATATAGCTGATTATTTAGCTGATAATAATATATGCATTAGAGCATGACAGCATTGTGCTGAACCTTATATGAGAGAGTTATGACTAAATCACACTTGTAGAATGAGTTTATATATATACAATACTCTTGAAGATGTTAATAAATTTTTTGAAGTGTTAGAGAAAGCAATTAAAATTCTAAAATAATAAAATAATGTACAATGAAACAATAGTTTTCTATTCAAAAACACCTCCTAATAAATGAATATTATGAGATTTTGATATAGAGTTTTGGGAAAAGAATAGGACTTGTTGAGATGATTTAAAAGTTTATTTAAAAATAAATTCTGATAATACTATAGCTAATTGGTCTTTTGAATGAGATACAGCCATAATTACTACTGCTTGTGCTAGTATTTTTTGAGAGTCCATTATTTGAATGAAATTAGAAGAGGTTTTAACTTTAGATTATGATTATATAGAAAATCTTATATGAATGCCTGTAAGTAGTAGAAGAAAAAATGCATCTGTTCTTTGATTATTAACTACTAGAAATGCTATTCATAAATATTTATGAGATAATAATCTAGATACATTTGATGATCTAGTAAAATAAATAATTTTTTTCTAGATTTGGAGTTTTTTCAGATGTTCCTTTAGATAGAATTTATTGAAAGTATTTCGTTATTCATAATAATAATTATTATTTCCTTAAAAATAGTAAATATAAAAAATTATTATAATTACTATTTTTACATTTTAATTAAAAAACTGCCAATTTAATGTTTGGCAGTTTTTTAATTATTTTCTAGTTTATTTTTCTTCAGTATTCATATTTAGTTTTATAGAAGGTCCCATAGAATTACAAATATAAACAGAATTTATATATTTACCTTTTGATCAACTAGGTTTTACTTCATTTACAACATTTAAAAAGTGTTCTAAATTTTGAACTAACTTATCTTTTCCAAATGATAATTTTCAAAATATAGAGTGGATATTTCATTGTTTATCAGTTTTAAATTCAAATTTTCAAGCTGCTATTTCTTTTACAACAGCTAATAAATCTTCTCAAACAGTTCAAGTTTTAGGATTTGGCATTAAACCTTTTGGTCATAAAATTCTAGCTATTTTTCATAAATTTCTCATCATTGAAGGAGTTGAAACACATATATCAAAATCAGGACTAACATTTCATTTTGCCAAATCTTCTATATATTCTTCATCTCATACTATAGAAGCTCATGCATTTTTTAATTCTTCAGCAGATACATTATCTGTAAATGCACATATCTTAGGTACTTTACCACTTCAGTTTGGTAAAGTTATTGTAGTTCTAATCATTTGATCTTGATATTTAGGATCAAGATTTAGATTTAAATGAATTTCTACTGTAGGGTCAAATTTTACAGTATTAGTTTTTTCAAGTAATTCAACAGCCTCATTTATGCTGTAAGCCATATCTTCTTTTATAAATTCAACAGCTTTTTTATATTTTTTTCCTCTTGCCATAATAATTTTTTAATAATAAAAAGGTAATAATGAGTCTCTTATTGGAGATTCTTCCTTAAAATGTTGATTTATTATATAAAAAAAAATAAAAAAGTAAAACTTTTTTATTTTTTTATTTGATAATAATTTCTTCAGACCCTTTCAATTAACTTTTTATTTTGTAAGTTCATATATATGGTTGTCTTTTTTACATTTCTAGTTTTTAAAACTTCATTAGTGATTTCTTCAGTAGTCATTGGGGCATTTTTCTTTTCCATCACACTTAATATAACATCAATTACATTTCAAGGTTTATATCACCACTCCTTTAATGCATATATTCATCTACCAATAAGAACAAATTCATCATTTCTTATAAGCTCATTATGAATTGTGTTAAGTTTTACCTTATCTCAAAGTACATTTGTTATTTTATTAGATATATCAATAAAATGCATTGGTAATTTTTCCTTCTTCATAACATAAATAGCTTTATGTTTTAGTGTTTTAGGATTTAAAATTTTCCATTTAGTTAATGCTACTAAGTTTTCTTCTCATTTAACCACATCCTCAAAAATACTAAGTACAGAATCTATTAGTACTATATTTAGATTTTTTATATTTGTTCTTAGATTCTTAATTATCAATTCATATAAATTTTCTTTTTTCATAACATCCTTTTTCTTTCTAAGGATATTATAAGCTTCTTTATGAATAAGTTCAATATCTTTTTTTGATGTTATACTTGGTAAAAAGAAATAAGTTTTAGCTCAAAGTTTAGGTTTTGATTTAACTATTTCAAAGTCAGATTGTATTATTATATCTAAGATTGAAGAATTTATATTTTTTGTTAATTCCAAATCTTTTATAACCAAAGAAAGTAGTAATTCCCTAGTTATTACTCATCAATGTGTCTCAATTATTTTTTTAGTACTTTCTTGTATAGGATACAAAATAGTAGTTTTTACAATTCTTCATATTTTCTTTATTCAAGAATCTTCAATTTGTCTAATTCTTTCTCTAGTTACAGATGGACTAAAAGAATCTCCAATATTTTGTAGAGTTTCCTTTTCTCAATTTATTCATAGTCTTCTCTCCATAACATTTCTCTCTTTTTCAGACAGAGATAAGAGTATTTCATTAAAAGAATTAATAACTTTTGTTTTATTTAATGCTAATGACATTTTTTTATGTATTTAAGTTATATTTGTGTTTTTCGTCATGGAAAACTCAGACAAGTATTATATAAGATATAGTTATTTTATATAAAAAGTCAAATTAAAATGGTAATTTCATATTACTATTTTTATTTCTATTATTGCTATATTTACTTTTGTCTTCTGCTTCATTTATATATGATGCATTTTCTTTGTTATAATCTTTTTTCATCATAATTCATCATACTATAATTATAATGCTTCAAGTTAATCATAATATAGATCATTTTCATAAAATTATATCTTTTGAAAATGATAATAATGATTTTATAAATATAATAGAGTGAATAGATAAAATTGCTATAAAAAATCAAATAAATATTATTATAGTATAGTCTTTAATTTGTAATCAAGAATACATTTTTATTTTTTCTTTTTTATTTATAGATAAAACTATAAATATAAGAAATAATATTCAAATTAAACTTGTAAATCAAACATTTCAAGCCAAGCTTGAAAAAGAATTTTCAAATCATAAATTTTCTAGAAATACTATCCGAGGAGAAAATATTCATATTATAGAGATAATTAATCAAAATAATACTACCTTTCAAGGTAATTTTATATTTCAGGTTTTAAATTTAAATATGTTAAGTAATGTAATTATATCTTTTTTTAATCTTCTATTTCTTGCTCTATCTTTATAGTTCATTTTTTAATTAATTATTTATTAATAATTTATTATATCCTTTTTACATAATTTTTAGTATAAGTAAAGTTTAATAATATTTACTATTTGGATAATTTTATTATAATAATTTAATAGCATATTATTTATATATTATTAATGAAAGATAATAAGCCTAAAATAGATAATTTATTCTTTGATTTAATTTTTTTTCTATTAAGTTTCATTTTTTGAATATTTAAAAGTATAAAAATATTTTTTTCCAGTCAAGGCTTTAAAGGAAAATATAAAAACTATTTTTATGATTTTTTAAACTTTATATTTAAATTATGGCCATCTTATTTTTGGAAAGAACCAAGTTTCTCTAAAATAATCAGTTTTTTTTGAGATATGATAAATTATGTTTTTTTATCTAGTAAAAAAAAGTAGAATATTATTTTTAGTTAATTTTTTATGATTTACAACAAAAGTACAAAACTATGATTCACTCTTACAGAAATCATGACTTGAATATTGATATTTTCTATAATTATAGTTTCAAGTTTTTCTGCTTATTTTGGTATATTATGAGCAAAGTCAAAGCTTATAGAAAGAACAACAATAGAGAAAAGTGCATTTTACTTTTCAGAGAAGTTGTTTGAAACCATAAAAAAGTGATGAAATATAGATTATGAAGAGTATTTTAATAGGAGAGTTAGAGGTAATTCTAGTTATATGTCTTGACACTATTCTTTACCAACTTGATTTTGAAATTTCTGACATAATTGAATTTTATGAACTTCTTCTTATTGAGCAGGGCATTATTATTGCATAAGTTGAAATTGAGCATCAAATAAAATTTGAAGTGATTGATGTTTTAACAGTACAAAAAATAATATATCTACCAATGTTTCAAATACAGCTCAGAGATATTGACAATATTATCTTAATTTTATTGATTATAATTATGATTATGACTCAGATTGATGAGATTATGATTGAGATTGAAACTTTAGAGGTGATGATGATGATGAATTTACTTGAGAAGGACCAATTGTTTTCACTTCTTGAACAGATGTAAAAGAATTATATCTGATAAGTAATGATAAAAAAACAAGAACATTTTTTAGGTGGAATGTTAAACAAGATCCCAATCATCCTAGTTTTCCAGCCACAAGTTGTGATTTTTCATCTCCAGAAACACCTACAGGTTCTTGATGTCTTTGAACAATAGAATTTCTAAAATTAGATTGAAAAGACTGATGAAATGATCATATAAGTTGAAATAATGATTCTACAGAATATGATTGAGTTGTCGATACATGGCTAATTAACGAAGATTTTTCTTCAGTTTCTAATGTTGTTGCTTGAAGCAATAATAATAATTATCGGATACAATTATTTCCAGATGATATTAATGTAAAAGATTTTAAATTATTTGTTTATCCAAACAAAGATAGATTAAATGCTTGGAAAGACATTTCTCCAGATGTGAACATTTCTCCTTATATAAAAATCCAGATGATATTGACTCCTAGTTGGAAAAAAAGAGCGAAAATGAAATCAAAAATTCCAGAAATTCCGCTAAATATGACAATATCTTTATGAAATATATTAAATAACAATTAGTTTTATATGAAAAATAACAAAAAATGATTCTCAATAGTTTTTGCGTTGGTGTTTGTAATTCTTATAACTCTTCTTGTGATTTATATATTAGAATATATAATCCCGTTTTGAAAAGATGTTAAATGAATAGAAAATTCTTCCAAAGCTTACTATGAAGCTAATAAATGAGTTGAAGATTCTTTATTTTATGCAAGGGAAAATAAATTTTTAAATAAAACTGATTCAGCTTGAAATTATGAATATGTTTTAAAAGCAAAAACAGACCCAACTAATACGACTATCCCATTTTTAGCAAAGGGAGATAGTGACTATGATAAAGATTTTAATATAATAAGTTCTTGAAATCCAGTACAAATGGAAATATGAAATTGAGCTATTTCAAATTGGTCATGAGTGAAATTGCATATTAGAGCACCAAATATTGATTGATGAGGTAATAAGATTCTTACTGGTCCAACAGTTTTGGTCACTTGGAAGCTAATTTCTCCTTCTTGAGTTTTGGACTGAAAATTATCAGCTTCTGTTCAAACTGAGGTTTACAATGGTAGTTTATGAAGTTTATCCTGAAAGGAGCTAGATTGAACTCCTTGAACTTTAGAAACATATTATAATACAAATTGTTCATTTTGAAATAAATGTTCATTAAAATTGTCTGTAGTAAATGAAATTAAGAGCTTGAGTTGAATAATTCTTCCTTATTTAGAATGGAAGATAGATTTTACTAATTCTAATACATTGCCCACAAGATTTTTTAGAGTTATTTCTTCTGGTAAATCTTGAACATTTAAGAAAACTTTAAAAATTAAAAAACCCCAACAATCAGTAATTGAGGCATTCGACTTTACAATAATCCAATAATAACTATATGAAAATATTTAAAATAGAAGAAAATGATTCTGGTCAGAGATTAGATAAATTTTTAAAGAAATTATTTCCATCAGCAACAAGAAGTCTTATTTATAAGTTTAATAGAAAAAATAAAATAAAAGTCTTATGAGATGATACTTTATGAAAGTACAAGAAAAAGGATAATGATTATAAATTATCTTTATGAGATGAAGTAAAAGTTTTTTTAACAGATGAAGATTTTGAAGAGTTTAAAAAAGAGCCTAAAAAAAATAAGATTGAGGTAAACAAAAAGTTTGATAAATCTCAAATAATTTATGAAGATAAGTATTTACTTATTGTTAATAAGAATTCTTGAGTTAATGTTCATCCTTGAGATTTTAAAACAAAAGAAATTTCTTTGATAGATCAGATTCAAGATTATCTTTGAAATAAGTATGATAGTCTTACATTTAAACCATCTCTTGTTCATAGAATAGATAGAGATACATCATGAGTACTTTTGATTGCAAAAAATAAAAAACTTTTAATCAAATTAGTAGAAGATTTTAAAAACCATAATAATATAAAAAAAACTTATATAGCATTGGTATTATGAAAATTACCTAAAAGACATTGAAAAGTTAGAGATAAATTACTTAGAATTAAAGATTCTAAAGATGAAAATAAAGTTAAGATTTCAGATGAATGAAAAGAAGCTTTGACTCATTATAGAGTTTTGAAAGAATATAAATTAAAGACAAAAAATGGTTTTGAACTTATTTCAAAAGTTGAAGTAGAAATTGAAACTTGAAGAATGCACCAAATAAGAGTTCATTTAGCATACTTGTGAAATCCAGTTATTTGAGATAAAATTTATTGAAACAAATCTTTTAACTCATATTTATCAAAAGAGTTTTGATTTTCAAGGCAAGCCTTACATTCATCAAAATTAGAGTTCTTTCACCATATTTTAGATAAAAAAATGACAATAAAAGCCAATTTAAAAGATGATATGACAAAGTTTTTATCAAAAATGAAAGAAATATAATTATTAATATATATTCACTATTTTATGATTAGCAATAAATTAAATAAAGTATATTCACTATATGAATCTTGAAGGTATAAAGAGGCATTAGATTTGAATAATGAGATTTTAAAGTCTGATCCAAACAATATTTATGCTAAAAGATATTCTTCAATACTAGCTAATAAAATATGAATTTCTTCAAAAAAAGAAATACCAAGAGTTAAATGAAAAAGACTTTCTTGTCCTCATTGTAACTCTGCAATATCTGTTACTTGATTAACACAAGAACAACAAAAAAAATTAAAATCAAAAAATTATTCATGATTAGAAATAAAGTGTCCTTATTGTCATAAAAACTTTGTTTTACAAACTAAAAAAGCTAACTCTATTTTATGAATAAAAGTTTGAGATATAGCAACAATTTGATGAAAAAAATACAGAGTTACTTGATATGTAGAGTACGAATGAACATGGAATGAATATTATTCTTGAACATTATCAGAATATTGAGAACTAAATTATTTAGAATGGATTCTTGTATGAGATGACAAATCATATATATATTTTTCAGAATGAACCTCTTATTATGATTGATGAGAAGAAGAAGAATTCGAAATCTCAAAAAAATATATTCCTCGACACAAAATAGTTTCTGATTATGAAAGAAAGTTTACAATAATCTGAAATTCAAAGAAATATTTTGTAGAAATAGATAATGTTAAAGTTAAATCAGTTTATTGAGAAAATGCTAAATCATACACTGTATGAGAGAAAGTTGTTTTGTATGATAATTGATTGTTTATAATAGAAAAAGAATGAGCTTGAAGCCAAGAGGAAGTAGGATTTTATAAATGAGAAAGTATTACAAAAAAAGAAGCTTGAGAAATTTTTTGAGAAATCGATGCTGTAGATTATACTCTTTGAATGTTAGCATTTTTCTTTGCTTTATGATATTTTTGAACAATTGCTGATATAGTTCCTATAAGAATAATTATTTATATAATTTCTATATTGATTTTGTCAATATTTTTATATTTCTATTTTGGAAATAATAAGAGATTTTCTAAAAGAACAAATATTATTATGTCTTGAATAATAATAATTCCTATACTATGATTTTGAATATTCCATTCTTTTTTTAATTCTATATTAGAGAAAAAAGAAAAAGTTTTACTTGAAAATATTTGAATTTCTAGTAAATATGAATTAGATTATTTATATTTACTATCGGATAAAAAAGTTACTTGAACTACTAGATATGATTATTGATGAGTAAGAACTTTTTATTCAGCTGTTTATTGATTAAAGTTTTCAGTAAAAAATGAAAATGATTTAAAAATTATTGAAAAAATTAGAGATTTAAAAAATAAAAATTCTTTAAATTTGAATGAAAAAGATATAAATGAAAAATTTTCTTGAACAATTTATAAATTAAAGTAACTTATATATGTCTAAATATATTATTTTATTTGTTTTACTATGAGTATGAGTTGGATTTGTTTCATCTAAAGTCTCATCCTATACTCCAATATCAAAACAAATAGATTTAAAAACAATGAGTTTGAAGAAACCGGACTATATTTATAAAAGGTGGAGTGAATGTAAATGAACATGTATAAATTATAGTTCTAGTTCTAGTTATGGTTGAGGCTCTTATGGTTGAAAATAATTTTATATAATAATTACAAAAAAAAATGGATACTGCAGATTTAATTAAAGGTTTAACAGAAAGTATAATTTATTCTCTTTTGTGAATTTTGATTATGGTTTTATGTTATAATATAGTTGACAAATTTACTAGTTTTTCTATTAGAAAAGAATTAGTTGAAGATGAAAATATAGCATTATGAATAATGTTTGCTGGCTTTTTTGTAGCAATTGCTATTATTGTTGCTGCGGCTATTAAATAATTTACTTTTATAAAAATAAAAATATGTGACTACTTTGAAATTTGTTTAAAAATCAATGAATTGATATTATTAGATGGGAAAACCCTTCTAGTGAAACTTTAGTATGGAAATTTCCACAAAATTTGGATCAAATTGAAAATGATTCTAGTTTAATAGTTGATCCAGGTTTAGCTTCTATTTTTGTACATAATGGTAAAATAGAATCTATTCAAACTGAATCTGGTAAATGGAGTTTAGAAACTGATAATATACCTTTTATTTCAGCTTTGAAAAATATTATGAGTGGTTTTGAGACTCATGATAAGGCTCAAATTTATTTTGTGAAAATTAATGAATTAACAAATAATAAATGGTGAACTCCTAATTCTATAACTTATATTGATCCAATTTATGATTTTCCAGTTGAGTTAAGAGCTTTTGGTAATTTTACTTTCAAAGTTATTAATGTAGAAAATTTTTGGATTAATTATGTGGCAAATAAACAAGAAGTTTCAATTGATTCTATTAGAATGATGATTGTTGACAGATTAGTTGGACAAATAGCCTCACTTTTTGCTAAGAAAAAGATAAGTTATAATGAAATAGATGCTCATACTTATGATATTTCTCAAGAATTAATGAAAGAAACAAAAGTAGAATTTGAAAAACTTGGTTTAGAATTAACTGATTTTAGAATAGAAGATCTTAATTTTACTGAAAAAACAGAAGAATTTATTTCTAAAATTACTAGTAAATCTGCAGATGTTGCAGCTATAAAGAAAACAGGTGATATTGATAAACAATCAATGTCTAATTATTCTCAAATTGAACAGCTTGGCGCTATGAATAAAGCTGCTGAGGCTTGATGAAGTGCAGGTGATATGATGGGAGCTTGAGTATGAATGGCTATGTGAATGAATATGTGAAACCAAATGAATAATATGTCTAATCAAAATAATTCTTCAAAAGAGAATTCGCTAGAAGAAAAATTAATTAAAATAAAATCTTTATTAGATAAATGATTAATCTCTAAAGAAGATTATGAAGCTCAGAAAGTAAAAATTTTATCTGAGATGTAATTGAAAAAGAAGTTAAATAAATTTTAACTTCTTATTTTTTTAATAAAAAACTATGAAAAAGTATTTAATATTATAACTACAAAATTATGGAATTATTAAATATAGAATTTTTAAGACATTGAATTTTTTTGTGTGAGATTTGAAATACAAATTTATGACTATTATGAGTTAATTGTGATTTTATATATGAAAAATTTTTATATTTATTACTTTCAATTTCATCAGTTGCAGATAATTCAATAATGGTAATAATTATATATATTATATTATTGTGATTATATATTTATATTCCATATAAATATATGACAAACAAAAAAGTAACTTATTTTTTTGTAATTTTATTTCTAATATCTCTATATTTTTTAAATATAAAGTACTTACTTTTTGTTTTAATATTAGACACTATATTATACTTTTTATGATATATTTTTAGAAAAAATAATAATTTAACAAAATTATCAAATAAGCAACTTAGTTATTATTTTATGTATGGAAAATTTATACCTATTTTAGGTTACTTTTATAGTTTAAGGATTTGACTTACAAATAAACTTACAGCAAAACAACTATTTTGATGACTTATTGTTTCAAATATAAATTTACTTATTTGATTTATGTTTATTTTAGGATTTTTAGTTCAACTTAATTGGTTTTATCGTGTAGAATTTTTAAATGATGAACTATGATGGCAAAATGAAAAATTATTATACACTGAAATATGAGCCTTTCTTATAGTATACATAATTTGAATATCATTATATTTTTTAAGGTATAGAAAAATATAATACTAAATTAAGACATTTCAAAAACTCAGAAAACATATTAGAGTATAAAATAAAACTTTTATTTTCTTGATTTTGAAAGTAATTTTAATATTTCTAAATATAGCCATACTAAAGTAATTAAAAGTCAAAAACTTGTATACCATTCCATATATTTTGGAGCTCTCATTTCTACTCAAGTTTCTATATTATCAAAATCTAGTACTAAGTTTAAAGAAGCAATTGATACAACAAACAAAGAAAAAAGTATTCAAACCATTCAAGATTCATGTATCATAGGAACATTAAACCATCAAGTTAAACTTCAAACTATACTTATAATATAAATAAGTGCTATTGCTCAAGTTGAGGCAATTACTCAAGTTTTAAAATTCTCAGTAACTTTTATTAATTTTGATTTATATAAAAATAACATGATAAGAAAAACTCAAAATGTTAAACTTACAGCTTGAATAACAATTCAAGGTAATTCTCTTTCATAAAATGCTGATATAACTCAGATAGCTAATCATTCTAAAACAGCATAAATAGGAGTTAAAAAAGGAGAGCTTTTTTTGAAAAAAATAATTATTAATGCTAATATAAAGGCGATTAAGACTATTGGAAGTAAATAAGGAATAAACATATCTGCATGACTCCATACTCAAATAGCTGTTAAGATAAGTATTCAAACTAAAATTAGAGATTTATTTATAGCTCATTCTAGAGTCATTAAATCGTTACTATCTTCTGTCAGTGCTTCTTTAAACACTTCTTCTTTCATAAGTGGGTTTGCCATGTTTTTTTATTAAAAAATCAAAATATTGTGAGTATTATATAATAAATTAACTTTTAATCAACATTTAATATTTTTCATTAAAATTTCTATCTAAAAATTTCTATCTAAAAATGTTTCTTCTACTTCCTTAGGATTAAAAAAATTTTTTAATTCTTCATAAATTTTTTTGGCTTTTTGAGTATTATCTTTTCATAAGTTGCATACAAAAATATCCAAACTTACATATTTTTTTTCTGGCCAAGTATGAATAGAAATATGACTTTCTGCCAAAGCAAAAACTCAAGTTATTTCATTTTTATTAGAAAAAGTATGAAAGTAATTTCAAAGTTCAGAAAGATTGTACTTTTTAATTAATCCTGAAACATAATTTCTTAATATATTTTCTGATAATTCTATATTATCAAAATTAACTCATTTAAAATCTGAGATTATATGTAATCAAATCATTTTTATTGCATTTATTAATATTTAACATAGTATATATACTAATAATTATTTATCCAGATTTTATAAAAAATATGCTTTTATTTTTTACTTTAATTATAGCCATTTGTGGTATTTTATACCAACTTTTGATTTGAACTATGAGTTCATATTTAATAGGTGATAGTGTAAGACAATTTAGTTTTACTATTTGATTTTTTATGAGTGGTATGTGAATTTGAGCATATTTTACCCGTTTTTTAGAAAAAAATGCTTTATATAATTTTGTTAGAATTGAATTATTACTATCAATTATTTGAGCAAGTAGTGTAATAATACTTAAATTAGCTTATATTTATTTAAGTATGAATCACTTAAGTTTTCAATTTATATATTTTTTTCTAACTATATTTATTTGATCTTTAGTTTGAGTCGAAATTCCTATGATTGCGGCTCTTTATAAAGAATTAAAAATAAAAACAAAATCTGTTATAAGTGATATTTTTACTTTTGATTATATTTGATGACTTTTATCTGCTTTACTTTTTCCTTTAGTTTTATTGCCTTATTTATGATTATATAATATTTCAATTTTTGTATGAATGTTAAATTTAATGGTTTGATTTTTGTACTTAAATTATATAAGAACTAAAAAAATATATTTAACTAAATATTATTTTATAGTTTTAAGCATATTTCTTTATTTTATTTTTCTTATATTTATTTCTTCTAAATTAGAAAACTTTTATTTAAAATTTTATTATAAAGAGCCAATTTTACAATCTTATCAAACTGATTATCAAAATGTTGTTTTGACAAAAAGATGAAAAGACTTTAGGATGTATATAAATTGAAATATTCAATTTCTTAGTTTAGATGAAAACAGGTATCATGAAGCTTTAGTTGATTGGCCAATAAAATATTTAAAATGAAAAGAAAATCTAAATGTACTAGTTCTTTGATGAGGTGATTGATTAGCTGTCAGAAATTTATTAAATTATAATAATGTTTCAAATATTACTTTGGTAGAGTTAGATCCTAAAATTATTGAAATAGCCAAAAATCAAAGAGATATGAAAGCTTTAAATAAAAATAGTTTAAATAACTCTAAAGTAAAAATTATAAATACTGATGCTTTCAAATATATTGTTGAAACTGAAGAAAAATTTGATTTTATAATTGCAGATTTTCCAGATCCTAGAGATGTTCATACTTCAAAACTTTATAGTAAAGAGTTTTATATTTCTCTACATTGAGCTCTTGTAAAAGATTGAATTTTTGTAACTCAGTCATCAAATGCTTTCTTTGCAACAAAAGCATTTTGGAGTATTGATAAAACTATAAATAATATATTTGGAAACTCAAAAGCATATCATAGGTATTTGCCCAGTTTCTGAGATTGGGGTTTTGTTTTAGCAAAAAAATGAAAACTTCAAGATTTGGATATATGCAATCAATTATGATGTGATAAATTTGATGAAGAATATTTATGAGAAAATAAAAATGTAAAAGAAAATACTTTAACAAAACCTGTGATAATTGATTATTATTTAGATTGATATTCAAAATATAATTTGTAAAATAAAATTGCTATTAAACATAAACCTACAAAAAAATGATAGAAATTTTTATACCTACAGAAATAAAATGATATTTAGAAGTTAATTGTTTTTCAAAGAAGTTAGAAAATATTTTAAAAAATACTTTCTTTTGAATTATTATAAAAGATTTTGAAAGTGCTTATTTTTTATGAAAATATATTTATTTAAAAAATTTTGATGAAGATTTAATTATATTTTGTAATTGAGAATTTTGAAAAAATTATTTTTTAGATTTTGATTTTTCAAAATATAATATTTGATATTTATGAACTAAAATATTATCTGAAAATGATATTTGAAATAATGTAAATGATATTGATAAAAAAATATTAAAAATAATTACAGATTTAAAATCTAACAAGCTTCTGACCAATTCGAAAAAAGATTTAATTATAAAAGAAATTAAAAATATATTTTTTGGTTTATCTTGAATTTCTTTTTTACTTGTATCTCTTAGAGAAAAATCTATTTCAAATATAGATGAATTATCACAAATAAAATGAAAAATTGATTTAGAATCACAAGCAACCTTACTTAAAGAAACATCAAAAACAAAGATTTTAGAACTAGATTTATTTATAAAAAAACTAGATAATAAATTAAACTTATTTATAAATACTATTAAGGAACATCTGAAAAACTCCACATCTAGAAAAAAATAATCTTTTTTGCTAATTTGTTATTAAAATTTTTTCCCTATGCAAAGGCATAAGTAAAAAATTTTGCAAAAAAATTATCTAAAAAATCTAAATTTTTATTCTTACGAAGGATTTTTTCAGAAGTCCCTTTAAATCATTAATAAAATAATATGTTTAAATATAAAAAAGATAAATTTGGATATTGGATAAGCTCTGATAAAATAAATGGAGAATTTTGACCATTTTCTTGAGTGTTTGTTAAAAATAAATATTTATGAAATATAGATAAATCTAAAGTTGATGAACTTAAATATCCTTGATATAAATATAGTTTATGAATATGAAAGAGTAAATTATTCATAATTTGACTAAATTGAATAGAAAATATTATTAATTAATTTAAAAAAATGAATTGTCCAAGTTGTTGAAGACCAATTAGTTTTGAGGAAAAATATACAAAAATATTAGCTTGTGGTTATTGTAATTCTATTTTAGAGTTATGACGAAAAGAGCTTAATAAAATATGAGAGCAATCAGAATTTATTGAATTTCCAAGTATTTTTAAAGTTTGAAAAAGTACAGAGTGGAAAAATAAAGAAATTTATGTAAAATGACAAATGCGTTATGAATATGATTGAGGTTTTTTTGATAGATTTTTTGTTTTAATAGATTGAAAAGAATTTTTGATAGAAGAAGATGATTGATTAAAAAAAGTTTTAGAATCTGGTAAATGGCAAAAATCAAGTGATACAATTTTAGATAAACCAGTTTGAGAAAATGTAGTTATTTGATGACAAGAAGTTTTTATTCAAGAAACTTGAATTTTTAAGTTAGTAAATATTAAATGATTTGTAAATACTGATTTAATAGTTTGAAAAGATTATGAATATTTGGACTGAATTGTTGAATGAAAAAAGATAATTATAGAAAAAGAACTTTGAAGCAATAGAATAAAAGTTTTATCAGAAGCAGATATTTTAGAAGACTGAAAATAAATATTAATTCAAAAAATCTAGATTATAAAATCAAATCTAGACTTTTTTTTGATTAAAAATCTAAAATTATTATAATAAAAATTATATTATTTATTAAATAAAAAGTTATGAAAAGATTAATAATTATATTATTATCAACTTTTTTATTTCTTGGGAATGCTTCTGCAGAAGAAACTTGTAAGTTTGAAAAAGTTTGATGAAAATATAATCATATTGATAATATTAAGTATTCTTCTGATGGAGAAGATTTTACTTTTAGGGGAAGCGAAGGAAAAGAAGTTTTTGTAATAAAAAATGGGAAAGAAATTTTTAAAGGTTATGGTCGTATAAATAACTTTTGGTATTCAAAAGATTGAAAACATTCTGCTTTTGTAATTTATAAAAGTTGAATACAAACAACAATAAGCGATGGTGAAAAAGTTTGAAAAAATTATCGCACGGTTTGAGATTTTCAATACTCACCAGATAATAAAAGTTCTGCATTTAAAGTAAAAACTAAGGACGGAAAATCTTTTATAGTGAAAGATGGAAAGGAGATTTGAAAGGAATTTGACGAAATTTGAGGTTTTGAATACTCTCCTGATGGTAAAAGTTTTACTTTTATAGGAATAAAAGAGTGAAAAAATTTTAATAACAAATATTTTATAATCAAAGATGGCAAAGAAATTTGAAAAGAATATGATAAAGTTTTAGAGGTTGAATATTCACCAGATGGTAAAAGTGTTGCTTTCATAGCAGAAAAAGATGGTAAAGAGTTTTTAGTAAAAGATGGTAAAGTAATTTGAAATAAATATGATAGTATTTATAGTTTTAAATATTCTCCTAATGGTAAAAGTATAGCTTTTTGGTGAAAAGAAAATGGTGAAGAGTTTATAGTAAAAGATGGTAAAGAAACTAAATATGATTATATTTATAGTTTTGAGTACTCTCCTGATAGTAAAAGTTTAATTTTATTAGTAAAAGGAGATAAAGCATTTATAGTAAAGGATGAAAAAGTAATTTGAAATAAATATGATGATATTTATATTTCTAAACATTCTTCTGATGGTAAAAGCTTTGCTTTTGTAGCAGAAGAAAATTGAAAAAGGTTTCTAGTAAAAGATGAAAAAGAAATTTGAAAAGAGTTTGATTATATTTATGATTTTGAATATTCTCCCGATGGTAAAAGCTTTGCTTTTTTAGCAGAAGAAAATTGAAAAAAGTTTCTAGTAAAGGATGGAAAAGTGATTTGAGATAAATATGATTATGCCTATAATATAAAATATTCTCCTGATGGTAAAAGCTTTGCTTTTTTGGCAAAGAAAGATTGAAAAAAATTTCTAGTAAAGGATGAAAAAGTGGTTTGAGATAAATATGATGATGTCTATAATTTTAAATATTCACTAGATAGTCAAAGTTTTGTTTTTATAGCAAAAAAAGATTGAAAAGTGTTTGTAGTAAAAGATGATAAAAAGATCTGAAAAGAGTATGATAATGTTTCAAGACTTGAATATTCATCAGATGGTCAAAGTTTTGCTTTTATAGCAGAAAAAGATTGAAAAGTGTTTGTAGTTAAAGCAACTTGCTTAAATAATCAAAAAACAATAAAAGAAAAAATCAATAATAAGGTAAAAAGTGATTTAAGTCTAAAATCAAAGAAAATACTAATGAAACAATTAATGATTTCAAAGATAAAACTTAAAAAATCAAATTCTAAATATTTAAGTAATTTAAATAAAATAAACAAAGTAATTTCAAAATTAAAAAAAGAAAAATTAGAAACTCTTTATTTAAGGATACAAAAAGTAAAATCAAAAAATCTTTGAAAGTATGAAGATATTGTGAATTATTTACAAGCAAAAGTAGGCTTAGAAATTTATAAAAGAGAAGCAAAACAATAGTTAAATTTACAAAAGTTTTTACAAAAATTTGACTTAAAAAGTTAAGTATATAATATAAAGAGTATATTTTATATATATTAACTTAGTTTTAATGATTTCACATGTTCATTCAATAACAGTAAATGGTTTAGAATCTACTGTAGTTGATATAGAAGTAGACATAAATAATTGACTTCCAGCTTTTACAATAGTTTGATTACCAGATCAATGAGTTCAGGAAAGTAAAGAAAGATTAAGATCAGCTATGAAATCAAGTTGAGCAAAGTTACCATTAACTAGAATAACTGTAAATCTTGCTCCAGCAGATATAAAAAAGTCATGACCAAGTTTTGATTTATGAGTTGCTGTTTGAATACTTTTAAATGATAGATGGATTAATAATGATGATTTAATAAAGGATTCTATTTTTCTTTGAGAATTATCTTTGGATTGAAATCTTAGAAAGGTATCTTGAGTTCTTCCAGCTACAATTTGAGCAAAAGAAAAATCTTATAAAAGAATATATGTCCCTAAGGAAAATGCTTTAGAGGCTTCAATAATACCATGAATAGATATTATAGCTATTAGTAATCTAAAAGAATTAATCTCTATTTTGAATAAAGAAAAAGAAATTGTAGTACAAGAAAAGTTAGATTTTAAAAAGTATTCTTTATCTTGAGAAAAGAATATTCAAGAAAAAAATGATTTTAAATATATTATATGACAAGAACATTGAAAAAGGGCATTAGAAATAGCGGCTTCAGGTTGACATAATATAATTATGAACTGACCTCCTTGAAGTTGAAAAACGATGTTGGCAAAGGCTTTTTCTACTATACTTCCAGAATTAACAGTTGAAGAGTCAATTGAAATATCAAAAATCTATTCAATATCGTGATTATTAACAAATGACCAACCAATAATAAAAAAAAGACCCTTTAGAGTTGTTCATCATACATCAAGTTGAGTTAGTATTATTTGATGATGAAGAAATGCTAAACCTTGAGAAATAAGTTTAGCACATAAATGAGTTTTATTTTTAGATGAAATTTTAGAATTTCAAAAGTGAGTATTAGAAGTTTTAAGACAACCTTTAGAAGATTGAAATATAACAGTTACTAGGGTTAATGCTAGTTATGACTATCCAGCTCAATTTACTTTAGTGTGAGCTATGAATCCTTGTCCATGTTGATATTTAACTGATCCAGATAAAGAGTGTCAATGTAAGCCTAACCAAATAAAGGCTTATTCATCAAGGCTTTCTTGACCACTGCTTGATAGAATTGATATATTTATTGAAGTACCAAAGGTAAAAACAAATAAATTTAAGGTATGAGATGATTATGATTGACAAGAAACTTCTTCTCAAATTCAAAAAAGAGTTTCAAAGGCAAGAACTATTCAAATAAATAGATTTTCTTGAACAAATATTACATCTAATTCAGAAATGACTACGAAAGAAATTAATAAGTATTGTAAACTAGACGATGAAACAGATAAATTATTAAAACAGGCAGTAAATACTATGAATTTATCAGCAAGAGCATATTATAGAATATTGAAATTAGCAAGAACTATAGCTGATTTAGATTGAGTATCTGATATAGAAACAAAACATATTTTAGAAGCTCTTAGTTTTAGAAAAAAAGAAGACTAAATTAATAAAAATTTGTTTATAAAAAGTTTTGTTATTTTATATTTTTCTTTATACTAATTTTGGTTATAGAGAAAAATATAATTTTTATAAAATTTATAATAAATATGTTTGATTTTAGTTCTAAAATATTAGATTTTTGAAAAAAGAATATCATAATAAATAGAAACATAAGTTTAGATGAGTGATTAGAATGTTTTTTATTAATTAGTTCTTCTGACCTAACATTAGCAGACAATGTATTAAATAAAATTTTAGATTTAATAATTGATAAAATTTGAAAAGAAGATTCTTATTCGGATTTTTCTTTGGCACTTCAAAATATAAACTCTTTTTTGAAACAATGGAATAAAGACCTTGAGAAGGAGTTAAAAATAAATATAATTATATGACTTCTTGATGAAAATACTTTTTTATTCTCTGAAATATGAAAAGTATCATGTTATCTAATAAAAAATAACAATGAACTTTTAGAAGTAACTGACAAAAAGTATAATAAAAAACAGTTTTGATTTATCTCTTCAGGTGAATTAAGTGAGTGAGAAATAATAGTAATGTGAACTCATAAGTTATTAAATTATCTTTCAAATAGTGATTTTTTAGACTGAGCTAGATTAGATACTTTAGAGGCCTTTAATGAAAATATAGTTGATATACTTAATTCTGAAATAATTGAAAAAAATCTTTGAATTACTTCTATTAAGTATAAATCAAATTGAGTTTTAAATAATAAATCAAGTAAATTTTTATTTATTAAAGAATTTTTCATAAAACTTTTAGATAATAATTTTTCAAAGAAGATAATTGCATCATATTTTGTTTTGAAAGACAAAATAAGTAAAAAATCAAAAACTATAAAAAATATTATTTTTATTTTATGAATAATTATTTCTTTCTTTTTGTTGTATTCTATTATTTTGAATATAGTTTGAAATAATAGTTACATGGAAAAAAAGGTAGAATACACTAAAGATTTAGAAAAAGCAAAATCATATGTTGTTGTTGCTAGTGAAAATATTAACAATCCAGATTTATTTAATTTGAATATCAATAATGCTGAGAAAATTATAGAAACTATAAAAAAAGAAAAACTTTTTTTAAATGATCTTAATAAGATGAAAGATGATATAAGTATATTAAAAAAACAGTTTAATTGAGTAGAGATATTTGAAGAAAATTCTAACAATAAAGTTTTTGTTGGAGAGATTCCTTGAGCAGTAAAAATACTTAAAAAAGATAAAAAATTATATGTTATTGGTAAAAATTGAGTTTATCTTTTAGATCAAGAGAACCTTAAAATGCAACCATATATATTTGAGAAATTAGATATTGATGAAGAGTATTTTATAGATGCTACAGTTTTGGTAAGTGATATAATCTTATTAACTAATAAATCAAAAATAGTTAAATTTAATAAATGATATTTTAATTTTGTTGATGTAAAGTGACAAAAAGTTTGGCAAAATTCAAAAAACATTGAATCATATTGAAGAAATATTTATTTGTTATGACAAGAAAATAATCAAATATATAAACATTCTAAATCATGAGCTAGATTCAATTCTGCTTTAAATTATTTAAAAGATGAAGATGTAAAGAATATCTGAAATATAAGATCTATTGCTATTGATTGATGAATATATATACTGAAAAATGATTTAAGTATGTTGAAGTTTTTTGCTTCTCCAAAGTATAGAATAGAAAAACTAATTCTTAATAAACTTCCCAAAAATTATAATGTAGAAGTTGATAATAATATAGAAATAAAAACAAGAGCAAACTTGAATTATGTTTATATGCTTTTGAATAATAAAATATTTATTTTTAAACCAAACAGGAAAGTATATAATGATGTCAAAAGTCTTATGTATTTATGACAAATTGAGTGAAAAAGTTATAAAATTATAGATTTTTACCCAAGTCATGACTGAGAGATAATTGTTTTAAATGAATCATGATTATATAAACTGAATTTTGATGTAGATGAAGATGATAAAATAATCCTTAGATAATTAAATAATTTAAAATTAACAAAAAAATATGTGAAGAGGTCCAGTTGTAGCAAAAAGGAGAGATGCAGTTAATGCTGTTAAGTGAAAAGTTTTTTCACTTCATGCAAAGTTGATATCAATAGCAGCACAAAAATGAGGAGATCCTGATTCTAATCCATCATTAGCATCAGCAATATATAAGGCTAAAAAAGATTGAGTTCCAAATGATAATATTGAAAGATCAATAAAAAAATGAACAGGAGAAGATAAATCATGAAATCAAATTGTAGAAGTAGTTTATGAATGATATGCTTCTTGATGAACAGCCGTTATGGTTTCAGTTTTGACTGACAATAAAAATAGAACAGTTTCATCTATAAGACATATTTTTTCTAAATATTGATGAAATATGTGAGAATCTTGAGCAGTGTCATGGATGTTTCATAGGAAATGAGTTATATTTATTAGTTCCGAAAAATATGATTATGAAAAGATAGAAGAGCTAGTATTTGAAACAAAAGCTGAAGATATAATTAAAGAAGATTCTTATATAAAAATAATAACTCAAACTTGAGATTTGCATGAAGTTGAGAAATTCTTTGAAGATAAATGAATAGAAATAATAGAATCAAAATTAGACTACATCCCTGATACAGAAGTAGAAATTACAGAGTTTGATAAAGCATTAAAATTTAAAAAAATGATAGAAGCATTTGAAGAAGATGAAGATGTACATATAGTTTCTACAAATGAAATAATATCAAAAGATTTAGAAAAGCAAGTAGATGATTTTATTGAAAAAAATAAATTTAGAACTTAAAAGATTCCAATTTCACTCTATTTCTTTCTCGAATAAAATAATTATGAAAAATAGCAGCATATGGGCATAATCTAAATTTTAGTGGAGAAAAAAAATAAATATAATATGTTAGAGATTAAATTTTAACATATTTTTAAAATAAAAAATTATGGAAAATATAGCCCAAGAATTATTAGAATTATTTTTACCATCAGAAATAGATTGGAAAAGATATAAACTGTCAAAAGTAGAAGAAATAAAAGATGAAAATATTTCACCATTTGTATGAAGACTAGAATTTCATCTAGAAGAATTAAATATAATACCAAATAATGAAGAATACAAATGAAAACAAATAATATCTAAATGATTCTATCCATCAAAAAAAATACATGATTTTGCAGTGAGAGATAAATTATCAACATTAGTAGTTAAGAGAAGAAAATGGCAAGAAAAAGAATGATGAAAAATAATAAATTCAGAAATAAATTGTAACTATCCCTGAACACAAACATCAAAAAGTTTGTTGTCTTTTTTAAAATAAACTCATTGAACAATGAGATATAAGTAATTCAATGCTTTCAACTTTGTACGGAATAAATGAAAAAACTTTATCATATTATTTCATAAATGTAATATCAGATTTTGCGTTAGAAAAAGAAAAAGAAGAAAGTGATGAAAAACTTTTTATGTGAAAAAGAAATACCTGCAGACCCCAATATATATCTAAGTATTCAAAACTAAAAAAAGAATGATACTTTAATTCTTCTAAACTTTGAAAAAATCTTTGTGTAGATGAAAAAAATATAAATTGAAAAGTATATACAATATTTTCAAATCCAGATTTAAAACAAGGTTTAGTATGAATAATACCTTGAGTAAAATCTAAGAATGTTACAGAATTGGTAAGAAAGAAATCAAAATTTAAAGACAGATTAATAGTAAAAGAAGTAGCTTTAGATATGGCTAGAAATATGGAATGGATAGCAAGAGAATTATTTCCTCAAGCAAGGCAAGTAGTGGATAGATTTCATGTAATGAAAAATGTATTATGAGATATACAAGCTGTAAGAATTAGATTAAAAACAGGAATAATAAAAGAAGAGTTAGATTTAGAAACTAAATCAAAAATAGAGAGAATAAAATATTCTCCTAAAGAGTATAAATTAAATAACAATCTTTCTGAAACAAAAAAAGAACTGATAACTAGAGTTAGATATCAACTCTTTAAAAGAAAAAAAGACTGGAATGATAATCAGAAAGATAGATGGAAGATTATTAAAAAGTTAAAAAATCTGGAAGAACTAGTTTTTTCTTATGAAGTAGTATCAGATTTATTTGATATATTTGATGAAAAAAAAGGAGCATTATCTTTTCAGCAATGGTTTAGCAAAATATCTAAAAGAGAAAATATTATTGAAATGCAAAATTCTTGAAGGATAGTACAAAACCATTTAGTGAGAATTTTAGCTTATTTTGATAATAAATTTACTAATGCTTTTGCCGAATCTTTAAATTCTAGAATCAAAAGATTTATTAGTAATTTAAGATGATTTAAAAATCAGGATTATATGATTTACAGGATTATTAGAAAATTTGATTGAAATTTTTAATCCACCAAAATTTAGATTATGCCAAAAAAACATTTAAAATTGACAACAATACACATATGTCTACAATGTTCCTGAGTTTAAATTCCTAGACTCAAAAACCAAAACAAAAGGAGGACTTATGTCCCAGTTTATAAAACTATTAGCATCAGCTTTTTTGTCTATATCTATATTTAGCTCTGTGAATGCTGCCAGTCTAGTTCCAGGTAGTGCTATTTGCGAAGCTTATTCAGACCATGCTTATGCACAGGTGCATAGTGACTTTATTCCAGTAAAGATTCACTTTGTTATCTTCAGACCAGCTACTAACTCTGTTAGTACTATCAAGTGGGGTGGTTGGAATCAAATAGTTACATTTAGTAGCTATGGTGTTTCAATTAGTCCAGGAGATAAACTGCTAATCTGGGATGATAACTACACAATGTATGAAGACATCACTTGTAGTTAATCTTTCCTAAAGTAACAAGCAACCCTTTTTAAAGGGTTGTTTTTATTGGGAAACACCTGATATCTATATTTTTTAAAAAGTTAATTTTAGTAGCTTTATCTTCTTTTAAAAAACTATCAATAATATTTTTTACATAATAATTTGTAAAAAGTTCTTTTGATGGTACTGGCAAATACACACTTGGCAATGTATCATATATAAGTATTGAATATAGATATGCTTTTTTATAATTCTCTATAATTGAGAAGTTAATGATGAGAGGTATATTTAATCTTTTATTAATATTACTATTTTGGATTATGTATTCATTTTTATCAGTTTTGCAGTATTTATTCTCAACAGCATCTGTTTCTGAATACCTAAATGACATAATTTCATTTCAATTATTATAAGAAAAAATATCAGGTTGAACATATGGAACTTGAGGTGAACTTAGTATAAAAATATATGTAAATATTATGATTCACCATGTAGTTAGAAAGTTTTTACTAACTTTTGGTAATTTCAATAATAGATATGTGGAGTATAAAAATATTATAATAAAAAGAAAAATTATAAGAAAATGACTTATACTTTCTGCATATAGTTGATAATTTTGTAATACAAATAAAAATGAAAATAACACTACAAAAACTATTCAATTAGCTCTATATAGAGAATTCTTTTTAGATTTAATTGCAAGAATAGAGTATATTATTGTTGAACATATCAATAAAACAATATTGAGTCATATTATTATGATAGAAGAGTTTTCATGATAAGGCATATCTTGCACTATAAGTATATAGATTAATATTGCTATATATATTCAATATTTTTTCAGAAAATTTAATATATTTATTTTAACCATACTCATTATTATTATTGTAATACAACAGTTATTATATCATATAATATATTGATAATGCAAATTTAACTGAATTTTTCTCGTCCATTGGGGAAAATACTCAAAAAATTAAGCTGTTTTTCACTTTTATAATCATCGATTTAGCAAAGCAATTTAACATCTCTCCTAATTATGAAAAATAGCAGCATATGTTATGAACTCACACAAAAAAATGAAAAAATCTTGCTAAATTAAATTTTTTATATACAATTCTTTAGCTTATAAATATAATATATATCAATTATTAAAAAATAACAATGAAAAAACTAGAATTAAATGCTGAAATAAGGGAAAAGGGGGAAGATTTAAAAAAGCTAAGAGCTTCAAAAATAATTCCAGCTGTAGTTTATTGAAATAATCAAGAACCTATATCTTTTAAGATGAATAACTCAGATTTTTTAAGAACTTTTAGAGTATCTTGAGAAAGTCATATAATTAATTTAAAAATTTGAAAAAAAACTATTGAAGTTTTGGTTCATCAAATTCAAAAAGATCCTGTTACATGAGCTTTTTTACATGTAGATTTTTATGCAATTACTAAAGGTGAGAAACTTACTACTAAAATTCATCTTAATTTTGTTTGAGAATCTGAAGCTGCAAAACTTTGAGCTATTATCGAGGAAAATATGAAAGAAATTGAAGTTAAGTGTTTACCAAAAGATTTGGTAGATAGTTTTGATGTTGATATATCTGTTTTAAAAGAATTTGGTGATTCTGTAAAAGTTTCTGATTTAAACATTAGTGATGCTTACCAAGTTAATGCACCTGCTGATGAAATAGTAATAAGTTCTTCTAAACCAGCTAAGGCAGAAGATTTAGATGCTCCAGTTGTTGCACCTGAAGTTGAGTGAGAAGAGGCTAATGCTAGTGAAGAAACAAAATAAAAAAATTTACAAACATAGACTTATCATTAAACTAATGGTAAGTCTTTTATTTTTTATACAATTAAATTTATGATTATAAAAATATTTTGAAAGGAAGATGTAACTAAAAAGTTATTTACAAGTGTTCAAAACTCTATTGAAGATTTATGACTAACAGATTTTATACCTTTAGAAAAAGTTACAAAAGATGACGAATTAAAAAAAGAACTTGGTATAAAAAAAGAACCTGCTTTAATAATAGAAGAAGAATCTATAGATTTTAAAGATGTTATTTTTGAATGAGTAACTTTAAGTGATGAGGAAATTAAGTCTATGCTTATAAGTATAGTAGGTTGATGAGAATCTTGAGGATGAAGTTGTTGAACAGATGGTTCATGCTGAACTTGTAGTGCTTGTTAATAATTTAATAAAAAAATAAATGAATAATCTTTTTTATATATGTCTTTTTATATTATGAATGATGTTTTGAAGTTTCGCTTCAGTACTCATCTATAGACTAAAATCTTGAGAAAAATGAATTTTAACTTGAAGAAGCCATTGTAATAGTTGTTGACATGTACTTAATTATTTAGATTTAATACCTATTTTTTCTTATTTATTTAATTTTTGAAAATGCAAATATTGTAAGAAAAAAGTTGCTAGTGTTTATCCACTTTTAGAAATTAGTTCATGATTATTATATTTACTTATATGATATTTTTTGGTAGATTTTTCTCTTCTTTTATCTTGAAATATCCTTGAAATAACTAGGTTATTATTTTTTCTTATTATATGACTTTTGAGTATTATTTATACTTTTTATGATGTGTTATTCCTTGAAATTCATGAAAAAGTACTATTAGTTTGAGTAATCTTTAGTCTAATAATTTTGTCTCTACAAACACTCTTTCCATCATTTCAGGTAATATCCTTTCTGCCTATTATGTCCGAAAGTTTAAGTACTTGATTATTATCTATATTATTGTCATTTATTATTGTGTGACTTCTTTATACAATAATGTTAAAATGATTGAAAGAAATATACGATATTATAATTATAGTGTGAATAATTTTATCATTACTATGATTTAAATATTTTTTTAATGTTGAATTGTCAAATATTCCAATTTTTAGTTGAATTATATGATCATTATGATTATTTACATTTTTCTTTTTACAAATATTAGTTTCTCGTTGAGTTTGGATGTGATGAGGGGATTTAAGAATAGCTATACTTATAGGTAGTATTTTATGAATTCCTTTGACATTTGCTTGAGGAATGATTACATATTTAGTTTGAAGTGTTATATGAATTTCTCTTATAATTTATTCAAGACTAAAAAAGCTAAAAAATTGAACAAAAATGGATACCCAAATACCTTTTTGACCCTTTTTGGCAATAGGCTTTTTCCTGACTCTTTTTTATCAAAATGAGATTTTAAATTTTATAGAAATATATTTTTGATAATTGTAAACATAAAATTATTTACTTATTTTTATTTTTAGAGTAAAATGTTTTATATAACTAGTTTGTAAATAAAATAAAAAAATGGAAAATAAAAAAACTATTATAGCAATTAAAGATTTTATATTAACTGCTGAAAAATCTATAAAGAATGCAAAAACTCTTTTAAAAGACTTAATAGAGGATAATAATTTAAATCTTGAACAAGATATTG
>PDTW01000054.1 GCA_002749055.1 Candidatus Altimarinota bacterium
TTTCCTTCAGTCAATGCTTTTGTATAGGTATTAAATACTTCTAATATTTTCATATTAAAGTCATCTCCTTTTTTTATTTTTTGAAAGTAATAGCTATTCTCTCTTATAAATACAGTATAAATAAAAAGGATTGCTTTTACAAGTACGAACATTTATAATACATAGTATCTAATTAGACACTATTAGCATTTTTATGGAGGTGTTTTATGTCAAATATTTATGAAAAATGTCCTTTTGCTACAACTCAAAGAGTTTTACAAGGAAAGTGGGCTATTCTTCTTTTATACCATTTAAGTACAGGAACAAAAAGATTTAATGAAATTGAGAAACTTACACCTGAAATTACTAGAACAGTTTTAACAAGACAACTACGTCAACTTGAAAAAGATAAACTTATTAGAAGAAAAGTTTATGCTGAGATTCCTCCTCGTGTTGAGTACAGTTTAACTTCAATAGGAGAAAAATTTAAAAAAGTTTTAGAGGAAATAGAAAAATTTGGATTGGAATATATTTCAGAGTTAAAAGAATCAGAAAATATTTAGTTTTTGTATAAATTAGAGGAAAAGAAAATTTCATATTTATCAATAAAAAAAGCATAAAATTTAAGTATTTCTCCTATTTTCATGTTTTTTAGATTTTTTTATCATTTATTTTATATTCTTTTAAATATTGTATTAGTTGTGGAATCACATCAAATAAATCTGCTACAATTCCAAAATCGGAATATCTAAAAGATTCTGCGTTTGGATTATTATTAACCATAATAATATGCCTTGCTTGTTGAACACCTACCATATGCTGCATTGCACCTGATATCCCAAATCCCAAATATAATTCTGGTTTTATTATTTTTCCAGTTTGTCCTACTTTTTCATATTCAGGTCTCCAACCATTATCTACTACGGAACGTGTAACACCTATTGCAGCTCTTAATAAATTTGCCAATTCTTCTATCATTGAAAAGTTTTCCTTCCCTTTTATTCCTTTCCCAACTCCTATAACTATTTTTGCAGTTTCTAGGGGATTTTTTTGAAGTTTCTTTTCCTCTATTGATTGGATAGTATATGGTAATAAAAAAGAAAAATTACTTTTAACAATAGCTTCTTCTGGATTTTTTGTTTTCCTTCTTTCATCTTTTTTATAAATATTTCCTGAAAAAGTGAGAACAATATTTTGTTTTTTTGTTTCGCTTTCCTCTATTGCTCTTGTTCCATATAAGAATCTATTCCATAAAATTTTATGTTCTTGAATTTCAAAAGAAATAATATTTGGAACTAAATTCCATTCAAAATTAGCAGACAGATAAGGAGCTAATTCTCTTTCATGTAAAGTATTTCCCATCATAATACAATCAATTTTTTCTTTTTCTAATAGAATTTGAAATAAGTTTAGATATTCTTCCATATTTTTCTTTTTTTCTTCTAAGTAAAATATTTTGTCAATTTCCCAATAAATTAATTCATCTTTTAAAAATGATGAATTTTCAAAAATAGCTATATACAATTTCCCTTTTGTTTTTTTCTTACACAGCGAAGCAATATTTAGTAGCTCCTGTGTTCTAAGATTTAAAGAAATATCTCTTTTGATATATAATAAAATATTCATATCTACTCCCTAATCCACAAGTTTCCAAGTTTTCAAATACTCCATCAACTTTTGTGTTCCTTTAAGGAAACCAATTTTCTTATATATTTCCAATTTTCTATTTTGACTTTGGTATATTACTTTCTTGTTGATAGTTTCTTCTTTTATATATTTCACTTTTA
>PDTW01000050.1 GCA_002749055.1 Candidatus Altimarinota bacterium
ATCTTTTAACCATAAGGATAAAAACATATACACTTATATAAATTAAATATGTTTATGTTAAAATCTTGAATATGAATGCAAAAGAAATATTAAAAATACTAAAAAGAAATGGTTTTTATGAAGTGAGACAAACGGGAAGTCATATAAGGTTGTCTAATGGAATAAAAAATACTACTGTTGCTTATCATGGTAAAAAAGACATACCTATTAGAACAGTAAAGAGTATAGAAAAACAAACAGGAGTAAAATTAATATGAAAACAACAAATTATATAGCTTTTCTTTATAAAGATGAGGATAGTGATGCTTATAATATAGTTATACCTGATATAGAAGGTGCCTTTAGTTATGGGGATAATTTTGAACATGCAGTTGAGATGGCTAAAGAACTTTTAGAAATAAGTATTGATGATCCTAATAATTTACCAATCGCACATCAATTAAAATATTTTACATCTCAAAAATTAGAAGAGTTAGATATTCCAAAAGATTCCATTCCTCAAATAATAGAATATAAACAAAAGGCTAAAAAAAGAATAACAGTAAATTTACATATTTCAGCTTTAAATGCTATTGATGAATATATGGGAAAAAATGGACTAAAAAATCGTTCTGCATTTTTAGAAGATTCTGCCTTATTAAGACTCTCTTCAAACTAAGATATACCATCTTTTTAGATGGTATATTTAGCTTACTTTGTATAAGTATCAAAAAGTTTATTTATAGCCTTTTCCTTTTGGCTAAAATTTGAATGTACATACAAATTTAAAGTAGTATTTACGGATGAATGTCCTAAAAGTTCAGAAACTGTTTTATAATCAATGTTAAGTTCTATACATCTACTTGCAAATGTGTGTCTAAGACTATGGAAATTTCTAAATTTTATGTTTAAATTTTTTAACATTTTTTTATAGTGTTCTCTATATGTTCGGGGTTCTGTATATTTTTTTGTACCTGTAAGCACAAAAATATCATTTTCTAATTTAAATTTTTTTAACTCTTTTAATAAAAAATTTGATAGAGGTATTTTTCTTATGGATGAACTAGTTTTAGGTTTTGTTATGATGATTTTTGTTTTTTCTCCTTTTATATAAATTCTTTGTAAAGTTTTTTCTATTTTTAAATATTTTTCGCTAAAATTAATATCTTTATATTGTAAAGCACACAACTCACCAATACGAATACCACAATAAAGGCATATAAGTAAACCTATATTTTTATGGTTTATATTTTCTAATAAATATTTACTTAAAAGTTGTTGTTCTTTTTTGCTAAAAATTTTTAAATTTTTATCCTGTATTGCACGAGGATAATCAATAGTCATATCAAAAGCTCTTATAAGTCCTTTTTTTATGGCAAATTTGAGTGATAATTTGATTACAGCCAATATATCTTTTACTACTTCAATACTTAAGCCACCATCTTTTTTTATTTTTCCATTTTGTAGTTTTTTAAGGGTAAACTCTTGTAATATTTGGTTTGTAATATCCTTAATTTGATAATCTCCTAAATCTTTTATAATATGATTTTGTATTATAAGTAAATAAGAAGCATAGGTAGATTTTTTGATAAATTGACTATGATATCTTATCCATTTTTCTAAATATTCTTTATATTTTTTATTTTTTGTTATTCTTTCCATAAAATTAATCCTTTGTTTAAATTCCTTTAGTATAATAATCATTATTGTTAAAAGATAAGGATTTTTATTTTATGGCAAAACCAAAGTTAAGGTTTAAGGAATTTTTTGGAGA
>PDTW01000016.1 GCA_002749055.1 Candidatus Altimarinota bacterium
TTTGTAAGACATGGAAGAACAGACTACAATGACAAAGATTTATTTGACTATAAAAATGAAGCAAAACTTACAGAGGTTGGGAAAAAACAAGCTGAAGAGATAAAAAAAATATTTGAAAATGAAAATATAGAAGCCATTTATTCTTCTCCACTTGATAGGTGTGTAGATACAGTTATTCCCCTTTCAAAATCAAAAAATTTAGAAATACAAAAAATAGATGATTTAATAGAAATAAATGCACCAGAATTACAATGAAAAATAGCAAATTGCAAAAAACATACTTGGGATAACTGATATGGTTGATGAGAAAAAGTTTCTGAAGTTTATAAAAGAGTAGAAAAAGCTCTTCATAAGGTAATTGATGGAAACAAATGAAAAACAATAGTTATTTGTTCACATGGAGACCCTACATTTTTAGGAAGAATGAGTTTACATAATGATATAGATTATTCTCAAAAATACACTTGTTGAAAATATTTAAAAAATAATCCTAAAAAAGCAGATATTTCAAAAATTTATTGAATAGAGTATGTTTATACAGAAAGTAAAAAAGCAATTGATTTACATAAGCATTTTGTTGATGAGATTTTTGTAAAAAATGAAAATAATTTTACAGCAAAAAATGTTTTAGGGATTCATGGATATACTTGAAATATAGAAAATGATTTTTGGAAGACTATGAAAAATAATCTTTCAAAAAACAATATTAAACTTACAACTCCTCAGTTTCCAGAATCAAGAGATACAAATTATAATGAATGGAAAGAAATATTAAATCAACAAGACTTTTGAAATATAGATACAGTAATTGCTCATAGTTTATGAACAAGAGTAGCTCTAGAATATATAATTGAAAATAATATTGAATTAAAAAGGTTAATACTTGTAGCTCCTACAATTACAGCAAAAAGAAATGATGGAAGTGAAAGAGAAGAACTAATAAATTTCTTTGAAAATAAAAAATTTTCAGATATAAAAGATAGATTTGAAAGTATAAATAAACTTGTTGGTGAAATTATAATTATTCATTCAAAAGAAGATGATTCAGTACCATTTTCAGAATGAAAAAAACTTGCAAAAATATTAAATGTAAATTTCTTGGAAGTTCAATGATACAAACATTTTAATGAAAAGGAATATAAAATCCTAGAAAGTCTAGTAAAAAACTGAACTCCACTAAAAAGAATCCCTGAAGTTCTAGATTGTTGGTTTGAAAGTGGTTCTATGCCTTATGCAAGCAAACATTATATGGGACAAGATTTAGAAAATTTCAAATTTCCAGCTGATTTTATAGCAGAATGACTAGATCAAACTAGAGGTTGGTTTTATACTTTGATAATAATCTGAACAGCACTTTTTGGAGTTGCTCCTATGAAAAATATAATTGTAAATGGTATAATTCTAGCAGAAGATGGTAAAAAAATGAGTAAATCTCTAAAAAACTATCCAGATCCAAACCATATTTTTAACACTTATGGAGCTGATGCTATGAGATTTTATCTTCTAAATTCTCCAGTTGTAGAAGCTCAAGATTTTAGATTTGCTGAAAGCGGAGTAGAAGAAGTAGTTAAAAAAGTAATTCTTCCTCTTTGGAATACTTATTATTTCTTCACAACTTATGCAAATATAGATAACTTCAAACCCACTTCTTGAAGGGGGATGTCCGAAGGACAGGGGGATTTTCTTCAAAGGTCTAATATTCTAGATAAATGGCTTCTTTCAGAACTAAATGAACTTACAAAAGAAGTAAGAATTGCTTTTGATAATTATGAGCTAAACAAAGCAACAAAACCAATTTTTAAATTTATGGATAATCTAACAAATTGGTATATAAGAAGAAGTAGAAAGAGATTTTGGAAATCTGAAAATGATGGAGATAAAATAGAAGCTTATGGAACTTTGTATTTTACTTTGGTAGAACTAACAAAAATTATTGCTCCATTTATGCCTTTTATCTCAGATTATATTTATAAAGAATTAGTTAGAGATGAAAAAACTTCTGTTCACTTGCAAGACTTCCCTACTTATGATGAATCTATAATAGATTTAAAATTAAATAGTGATACAGATAGAATACAAAAAATCATAACTCTTGGACTTGCTTTCAGAGCAAATAGAAAAATCAGAGTAAGACAACCACTCTCTTCATTAACTGTAACAGAAAAATTTAGCAATTTTTATGAAGAAATACTTAAAGAAGAGCTAAATGTAAAAGAAATAATAGTTGTAGAATGAGAAAGCTTAGCTAAAAAAATCTGTAAACCAAATGGTAGAGCTATCTGACCAAAATTCTGAAAAGATGTGAAGTTTATAATGACTGAGGCAAAAGCTTGAAATTTTGAAGAACTAAAAGATGGAAGTGTTTTGATACCCCTTCCTAACCCTCCCCTAAAAGGAGAGGGAACCAAAGATTTTATTCTTGAAAAGTGAGACTTTGAACTTGAATATGTAAAAGCAGATGAAAATGCTGAGATAGAAGCTGATTTCTGAATGGTAATTTCTATGGATACAAAAATAACTCCTGAACTTGAAAAAGAATGATTTGCAAGAGATATAGTTAGACATATTCAAGAAGCTAGAAAAGAAGCTAATTATCAAGTTGATGATAGAATAAAAGTCTCTATTTCTTGAGCTTGTGAGGTATTAAATGTATTCAAAAATTATATAGAAACTGAAACTCTATCAACTATTAAAAATGATTTAATGAATGCTGATTTAGATAAAAATATTGAGGTTGAGGAGTTAAAGGTAAATATAAAGCTTAAAAAATAGTACTCTCTAAATTTTACTAATGAACTTAAACAAGAATAATAACATAAAAATTAATGCACAAGTTGCTGATATATTTGCTGATGAAGATTTAGTATTAATTAAAAAGCTAACACTATGAAAACCTTTATATGTAAATGATTTTGATGATACGCTTTATTCAAGAAGAATGCCCTTAAAAGATGAATGAATAAAAAATAATAGATGAATTGACTGATATTATTATATCATAGCAATTTACTCATGATTAATTCATAATAATTATAAAGAGAAAATTACTGATAAAATAAGAGAAAAAGTTAAAAAACTTTCAGACAAAGAAAAGATTGAAGCCCTTGAAAAATATGTAAAAAAATATTATTGAAGATCTAATTGAAAAAATATATTATGACATATTTGAAATATAGATAATTTTGTAATTAAAAAACCAAATTTAACTAGTGTAATAATAACTGCATGAATTGATACATTACAAAAACTAAAATTGCAATATTCTTGAATGTTTGAAGTCCCAACAATAATCGTTGAGTCATGAAAAGAAAAGGTTAAAGCACTTATTAATTATATAATTAATAACTTATGATATATTCCTAGTGAAATTACAATTAATGAAGACAAACCAGAATTTTTTATAAAATACTGAAAAGTATTAACAGAGATATTATGAATAAAAATAAATGTAAATACTATAAAAATTAATAAAGAGAAAAATATTGCTGAAATAGTTAAAATATATTATTTTTTCAAAAAATAAAAGTAATTTAGAAAAAACTAATTACTTTTATTTGTATTTAAAATTTCTATTTACACAAAACTATTTATTCTCCTTAAATAAAAATTTTAACTAAACTGTTTCTTAATATCACTTATTATATATTTCCATGATTTGTCATTAAACTTATCTTTTTTTTGCAGAAATTCATCAGATGAGAAACTAGTTACATCCCCAGATTTCGCATCTACAAGATAAATAGTACCTAAATCAGAAGAAGCACATATAATATAATTTCATCAATTTGTATATATATATTCTTCACTGATATTTTCAATAATATTTTTATTTAATTCTAAGTTAAATAAATCAGTTTTTGCTAAATTTTTAGGTTTTTTTCAATCATTAAGTATTTCATCAGATAAAACCTCTTCATCAGTTATTTCTTTAGTTTCATCATCCAGATGATGTAGAAAAGTAACAATCATTTGTCATTTAGGAATTATCTTATCTATAAAACTGACATCTCTTTCTTGAATATCATAATTTTTCTTTTCAATTTTTGTTAGTATTCACCTATCAGTATCAAATACATATAAAGCATATAATCAAACATATACATACGAATTTTTTGAAAATTCTATACTTCATCAAGGAAATATAATATTTTTTGTGTTACTATCTCATGTTTCAGCATAGAAAAATGTATCAGGTAATAATACCCTATCATAAACATGATTAAGTAATATATCATCCTTTGAAATCAAAACAATCTCATTAGATAATTTATCAAGTACAAATGTTTTTCAAGTTTTTAAATCAATTGCCGTTAAAAAGTTTTTATCATCATTGATCACTTGACAAAACTTTTGTTTTTCTTTAGAGTTATTAAAATAAATAATTCTTCTATATAAATTTCATCAATATTCAAGTTCAGAATTCTTTATTAATAAATGTTGGATATCTCAAATGGTAATTAATTTTGTTAAAGAGATTAAAAAATTAGAATAAGAAAATCTTTTTTCATTGTTTCTAGAAAATTTTAGTTTACCATCACTCTCATTATTATACATTTTCTTAAAATCTTTGCTTTTAACAACACCATATAATAATTCTGATTCATCTAAAGACACTGATCTAAATGATTTCAATTTATTATAAATTTTCATAATATCATCTACATTATCCAAATCCAAAGAGTTTAACAGATGCCTTAAAAAAATATTAGATGCCTTTTTAGTAATAGCTGTCTCCACTGAACTACATGTAACTTCTATTTTATCCATTATTTTATTTTAATAATTAAAAAATAAACATAAAACATGTTAAATAAAAGTTTTTATTTGTCAAAGAAACTTAAATTGAAAATCAATTTAAGTTTCTTTTGCTATTAATAAGATTTTATTATTTATTATTTTCCATATCATCTTTAAAGTAGTTTATATAATCTTCTGTGTTAATAAATCATTGTTGAGCTTGTTCATCTGCATATTCTTTCATAAGTATCATACCATCTCTTTTTCAAGTTTCAATGTTTGAATTTATTTGTACCAACTTTCATTCCCTTACCAAACTTCTTATTCATGGAGTCATCATCATAATCTCAAATATTCAAACTCTTCACTTTCTATCAGGCGTTGGAATAAGCCTTTGAGACAATACTCAAAATAAAGACTCTGATAATTTCTCTCTAACTGAATTCTGCATATCTGGCGGGAAAAAACTAAGTAATCTAGTAATTGTAGAAACACTACCTGATGTATGAAGTGTAGAGAAAACTAAATGACCTGTTTCTGCTAGCTCCATAGCAGCCTCAACAGTATCCTTATCCCTAATCTCTCACACCATTATAATATCAGGATCTTCTCTCATTGATGCTTTTAATGCTTTAGCAAAACTTGAAGTATCAGTTCATACCTCCCTTTGAGAGAATACTGATTTTTTATCTTTAAATATAAACTCTATTGGATCTTCGATAGTTATTATATGTTCTCATCTTTGTTTATTAATTTCATCTAATATAGAAACCATTGTCGTTGATTTACCAGAACCTGTAGGACCAGTAATCAAAATTAATCATTGCTTTGCTTTTGTAAACTTCTTAGCAGATTGAGGTAATTTAAGCTCTTCCATAGTACTAGCTTCTGATAAGATAAGCCTCATAACAAGAGATAATCTTCATAATCTGTAAAAAGCATTACATCTAAATGGAACTCAATCTTGAGAAACAAAAGCAAAATCATAATCTTTACTCTTATAAAAATCTAGTATAATTTTCTCGTCTTTTTTAAACACAAAAGATAAAATATTCCTCATATCTTGTCTAGTTAATGTTCATGCTTTTTCTAAAGGCTGCAATTTTCAATACACTCTAAATACTATATTTTTATCTTCAGAAAAATGAATATCAGAAGCTCAAATACTATTAGCGTATCTTAATATGGAAAGAATATTCTCATCTGTCATAATTTAATAAATTATTATTAATAATATTTTTTTACTACTTAGGTTTAGTAGATATTTTCATATCTCAAAGAGAAACAACATTTTTATCTATTTGTTTAATTTCTGACTCAATTAAATCTCTTTTAGATTTTAAATCTTTTATCTCTGAATTAAGTCTATTTATTTCAGAATTACGAAATTCTTCCTCTTCTAAATTACTATTTTTCTTTCATTCTAGAACCTTTTTCCTTTCATTTAACTGCAAAATAGTTCAATCAATAATCAAATCTAATGATTTACTTTCTTTTTCAACTTCATCAGATTTAGTAGATTGTTCATCTCATCAAAAGTCAAATGAAATAGAATCAGCATCTGTTGAATCTGAATCTTTTATCTTTACTTCTTCCTCAGTATCTTCTTCTTTTAAACTTAATATTTTCTCCTCACTTGATTTATTATCATTATTTTGTAAATCTAAATCTAATCATAAATCATCTTCTCACTTGTTTTTATTTAAGCCTAAATCTACTTTTTCATTTAATTCTTTATCTTCATGACCCTCATCAGATGGTTTTAAATCAAGTGTAATATCACTTTTTTCTTCTTTATTAGACGAACTTTCATTTTCTTTATCTGCAAATTCTAATTCAGGTAAAGTTGAAGAATCATTATCATCAGATAAAATAATTATTTCATCATCATTTTGTACTGGATTTCACATAATTTATATTATTATAATATATTAAACATACTTAATAATAACATATTACATTTTTATTTGCAAAAAAATAAAAATAAACTAAACTAAAAAAACGAATTTTAATTTATAAATTTTTTAAATATGGATTTTTGAGATGCTAAAAAAATGATGAAATTACAACAAGAAGCAATGAAAGTAAAAAAAGAGCTTGAAAACACTTTAATAGAATCTGAAATTGATTGACTTGTTATTACTGTTAATTGAGAAATGAAAGCAGAAAAGTCAGAATTTGAAACAGATAAATTAATTCCAGGTTTAAATAAAGAACAAAAAGAGATGTTAGAAAAAGCTATAACTGAAACTATAAATAAATGAATGAAAAGAGCTCAAGAAGTAGCAGCAGAAAAAATGCAATGAGTTATGGGACAAATGTGAATGAATATGCCAAATGGATGATGAGTACCAGGATTAATGTAAAAAATGAAGTAAAATTTACTATCCTAAAAAATGGAGTCCTATTTATGAAATAGGACTCCATTTTTTGTAAAAGTTAACTTTGAATAAGTTATGTTAGAGAGCCTCTTTTAGCTAATTTTTACCAATCTTTTTCTCATCAGTTATTAAAATAAAAGTCAAAAAAATCATCAAAAGACTGATTACTATCTTGTCTTTTTTTATTAAAAGAAGTTTGATTATTTTTCTCAACAGCTCTTAAAAACTTTTCATAATTTAATAACTCTTCCTTCTCTTTATCTGTTAATTCAGAAATTTCTAGATTAGAACCTATTTTATTTTCCTTAGTTTCATCCTTTTCTTCTTTTTGTTCTAAACTTTGACTATTAGCTCAACTTCAACTTTTTTGATTATCTTTTTTATCTTCTTGATTTTCGTTATTTTGAGAATCTTTCTCAGAATTTTCTTTGGTATTTCCCTGATTTTCATCACTTTTTTTGACTTCTTCATCTTCTTCATCTTTTTTTTCTTTTTGTTTATTTTGTATGTCATTTTTATTTTTTTCTAATTCTTTCTCTTTTTTAAAACTATTAATTTTTTTAAGAACATATTCATAATTCATTCTAGCTTCTTTATCTTCTTTAATTGATAATGCTTTATCGTAATACTCAACTGATTTGGCCCATGATTCTAAGCTATTATCAACATATTTCTCTCACAATCTATAAAAAATATTTCATAAATTATATAACTTAGAAAATTCATCCAAATCATTATCAAATATATTCTTATAATACTCCAGAGAATTCTCATAATCTCACATCTTATAATAATCATTTCATATATTATAAAAAACTTTGGAAGATTTAATATAATTAGATGCTTTTTTATGATAAGTTAATGAGTGAGAATATTTTCAATCATCATAAAAAGTATTTCAAATAAAATTATAATAATTTCATAAAAAAAACCTGTAATTAAAAAATCACAAAAAAAGTAACAAAAATAAAAGTATGTAAACTATTTTTTTCTTCATAAATAAAAAATGCTAAATACAAATAAAAGTAAAGATAATATTAAAATAATTCTAGTATTATCAAATTTATCATCCAAGCTTACATTATCAAAAGTAATTCCAAACTTATCATTTATTAGAGAGATTATATCTCAAAAATCTTTAAAGTCATTCAAAATAATATTTTCCGATTCTAATATATTTGATAACTTATTAATACTATTAATATTAATAGAGCTTAAAACTCTTTTTCAATTATAAACTTTATATCTTATATTTCACACAAAATCTCTTCAAACAGGGATATATCATCAAGTTTCACTTCAAACTCATACAATAAAAAATGATATATTATTATTCTTTTCTATCTTAAAATCATTTATATCATCTGATACATCAGTTAATAATATCACAAATCATTTTTCGTCATTTCTATCAAAAGCAAAAAGTGAATTTTTTACAGCATTTTTATATTTTGATCAGAACTTTGTTACATTATTTTCATCAACTCATAATAAAAAGGTTTCAAAGATACTATAATCCTTAGTAAAAGGTAAAATACGAATATATTCTCATGCAAAAACCGATAATCAGTAGTTATTATTTGGGTTTTTAGATATATAATCTAATATAAACTTTTTACTAAGTTCAATTCTAGAGATATTACTATAATTATAATAAACATCTCTTACATTCATACTTTTACTAACATCTAAAAGAAAAAGTATATTAGAACCTCAAGACTGTT
>PDTW01000052.1 GCA_002749055.1 Candidatus Altimarinota bacterium
AAACATTAATTAGATTTTAAACTAAAAAAATGATTACAAATAAAAATTAATAGAGTTCTTGCGAAATAACCAAAACAAAGAAAAAAATCTAGTGTTTATGCTATATTTAACGATGTTAAATTTTATTTTGCAAGATGTCTAATAAAAAAACATCGGATCTGGACTTTTTTACTTTTTGTAAAATTTTAATATGGAAAAATTAAAAAATGCTGTAATAATTATTGTAACTATAATTACTGTAATGTATGCAATACATAAGTTTTTCGTTTTGTTATGAATGCTATGGAATAATCTTTTTTGAAAAGAAGAAAAAGTTACTTCAATTAAACAAGATATAAATAAATACAAGAAAGTTTCTGAAATAAATATAAAAACTTCAAATAAGTATATAAAATCAATTATAAAATTAGTAAATGAAATGCCAAGTGTAAAATTATACAAGTGACTAAGTAACCAAGAAATAAAAGAATTAAAAACAAATGTCCCTAAAGAATATAAAGACTTTTTAAAATTTACTAAATGAGTTTGCTTGTCAGATTTTAGAGAAAATGACATAAATTTTACTGATCAAGAACCTGATATTCGAGAAGAATATTATTGAGTTGAAAATTGAATATGTCTTTTTGATCCTTGAAATTGAGATGCGTATGTTCTTTTTTTTGATAAAAATTATAAAGAGACTATATATTTTTTAACTCACGAAGATTGAAAAGCAACACCAAAAAAATATAAATTTGAAGGTTTTATTGAAGAAATGATAAAATATATTTTGGAGGAAGAAAGTGATATTTGAGAATATTAAAAAAAAACATCGGATCTGGACTTTTTTACTTTTTATGAAAAAATATGAATTATGAAGATGCTTTACCTCTGATAATGTGCATTTTTTTTGTCTTTTTTTGATTTCCTATATGATTTTGATTAAGAAAAGTATTCAAAAAACTTTGAAAAAAATGATTTCATATCCCTTTTTATAATTGTTATTTATTTAACAAAACTGTTTTAACAAATAAGAAAGTATCTTTAATTATATATTGATTTTATATTATAATTTTAGCTGTTATTTATATATTTTTTGTTATCACTTACACTGCTTTTTTTTAAATATAAAAGGCTCTAGAGTACTTTAAGAAAAATTTTTAGTAAAATTTCTTAAAATTTTCAATAAAATTTTGTACATATTTTCATCCTGAAATCAAGAGTTAAATCTAAATTCACATTCTTTAAGGTGCAAAGTGAATTTATGCGAATGAATACCGTTAAATTTTGCTAATCTTCTTTTGGTAAAACTCCAGAAACTTTCAATACCGTTAATATGTTTTTTTCACCTTGCAAACTCATTTTTTCCATGATGAACTCTAAAATGTTTTTTATATCACATGTCTACCAATCAATCATATGCTTTTCGTCAGTCAGTATTCAGTGTTGAATCTAAATTTAATTTTCCTCTGATGATAGGTATTAAGCTTTTTGCAGAACAGTCAGGGACAACTTGAACAAATACTTTTCATTGTCTTTTTAGCAATCACAATACTTTAATTTTACTACCAGCTCATCTTCAACGTTTCCCTCTAATTCTTTTAGGTCAGAAGTAGCTTTCATCAATTTCAACTATTCAGTTTCGAATCTCTTTATCCTTCGCCAAGCCACTCCAAAAAATGGCTTGGCGCATATAATCATATCGAGAATTGATTGTTTTTCTTTCTATACCTAACAATTTACTAGTT
>PDTW01000053.1 GCA_002749055.1 Candidatus Altimarinota bacterium
TATAGACAAGAATATTGTGGCTGTGTTTTTTCAAAAATTGAGAGAGAAAATTATGAAAAAATGAAGTTAATATATGAAAAATGTTAACTTAGTTATATAGCAAAGTGCAATAAGAAAGAAAAATTTCTTGAATAACTAATGGAGGTAATGAAATGGAAAAAGAAAAATTTTGGTCACAATATGCAGATAGTTTTGATGAGCTCATCGAATATGTCATTGGAACTAAAGACATGGATATTGTGAAAAATGAAATTACTAAACTTAAGAATTTAGGAAATGTTTTAGAATTAGGTTGTGGAAGCGGTATATACACTAATATTCTTTCTAAAAATTGTAAATCTATTTTAGCAACTGACCTTTCAAAAGAAATGGTGGAATATGCAAAAAGTAAATTTTCATCATGTGAGAATGTGAAAGTTGAACAGGGAGATGCAACAAATTTACAGTATGAAGAAGAAAGTTTTGACACAGTTTATATGGCAAATTTATTACATGTTGTGCCAGATTATAATGCTGTAATGGAGCAAGCATTAAAAGTACTTAAAAAAAATGGAAAAATAATAACACTCGACTTCACAATGGATGGAATGAGATTTATAGATAAAATTTCTTTGATTTACAGATTTATGAAAGTATGGGGAAAACCTGCTGTAAAAGCAAAAAAATCAAAATTTTCTGTGAGTGAGATAGAAGAATTATTTAAAGATTATAATTTGAAAGTTGAAAATGTAAAAATGCTAGGAAATAAAAATAAAGCAATATTAGGTATAGGGATAAAACCTTAGAAGATTCATTAAATAATAGGAAAATTTGTTAAAAATAAAAATAACTGTTATAATGTAAGAGTAATTTTTGAGAATTTAATTTTTATGGAGGTAAATTATGGATCAAATGACTTTAACTTATATTATAGCAGTGATTTCTGGTATATATTCAGTGGCATCAATTATCTATTACAAAAAAAATAAGCGTTTTATTGGAAGAAGAGTGTCAACTACTTTTTTTATGATAATAGTTTTTTTCATGTCGATATTTGCTATAATAAAAGGCATTCCTTTGACACAGTTACAATTTCTCATAGAAAGTATGTTTAGATAGAGAATTTGATTGTTTAGGATAAGTTTGAGATTACAGGTGAGTAAATTTTTGCTGCCTGTAGTCTCATTTTTTATTTTATCTAGGAAATTATAAAATAGTTTTTCAAGATAAAGTATTTTTATAGAGGTATCACTAGCATTAGTATGGGCAACATTTAATTAAATTTCACAAGAAAATAACTAATTTATTCTTCCAATAAAAATTCAATAATATTTTTATGAATTATTCCATTTCTTGACATATCAAAATTATCTAATGATAAAACATATTTAGCATAGTTATCTTGAATTTTCTCTAATACAGAAAATTCTCTTTCCACAGTTTCTGGACTTGCTAAAAGGTAAGATACTTGTATATAAATTTTTTCTTTCTCAGACTTACTTACAATAAAATCAATTTCTAAATCATTTAATTTGCCAATTTTTACATTATAGCCTCGTCTTAATAGCTCAATATAAATTATATTTTCTAAAACTAGATTTATATCTCTTTCATTATTTTCAAATAAGGCATTTCTTATTCCATGATCACTTATATAATATTTTTCATTTACATTTAAAATTTTTTTACCAATCAAATCATTTCTTTGTACTCTATGGATAAGC
>PDTW01000040.1 GCA_002749055.1 Candidatus Altimarinota bacterium
TTTGTTCAGCTATTTTTTTATTTTGTTCAGCTAGAGTCTTTCTTTGTTCAGCTTTGATTTTATTTTGTTCAGCTATTTTTTTATCTTGCTCAGCTTTAATCTTTTTTACTTTTTCTATTATTTCTTCGTAAGAGATTCTTTTTCATTCAGCTAAATCAATATTTAATTTTTCTTTTATTTGAGCTAACGCAGTAAGTGGCTTCATATTTTTTGTTAATTCCTCAGGTACAATGATTCTTTTTGTATTAGATAACCTGTCTAGTACTCTAAGATATTTCATTGGTTTTCAGTTTTCTACTTTAATTGAATAAAAAAGATTAATCATTAATTTAGCAATTATAAGAGCTTTTTTTTCAATTCTTTTTGCTCATGGATTTAAATCAAGTGTTTTAGAAAATATTCTAAGTACATCTTTAACCTCCTCATCACTTAATCTTCCAAGTTTAGGAACTACTTCACTAGCATCTCTTGAATTTTCAAGTCCTTTCTTTAACATACCAATTTTATCATTAAGGCTCAATAATTTATAATTTTTACTTTCTCAATGTGGATTTAAAGTTGTTTTTAATAAATTACTAGCATCGGCTACAAGTAATTCAGTTTTAGGTTCTAAACTAAAAGGTGATTTAATAGAAGTTTTTTGAGTATCTGCTTCATTAACGAATAATGTAGTATCAGTTTTTTTTAATGAATCAAGAGATTGTTCTACGTCTTGGTCTAAATTTTTGGCATTAGCACCCAAACTTATAGCCATAGCAAGAGTGGCAAATTTAGTTGCATTAGTAACCTTTTGTCCTGTTTTATCAAAAAATGATTTTTCAAAGGGTTTATCTTCCGGTGTTATTAAATCATTTCTAATATAATTAGATTGGTTCTTTGGTTTCATAACTTGAAAGATAAAAAATAAAAACCTCCCTTTTTTTTATTTCTTTCATTACATAGATATTATAAACAAAAATATTTTAAAAGTCAAGCAAAAGTCCTAAAAAAAATTTTGAAATACGGTTTTTAAGATTAAGATAAAAATCTTTTTTTTCATAATCTTGGAAGAATATTTTCCAAAAAACGGATAGAGTTATAAAAATAAAACTAAAATTAAAAAAGAATATTTAAAACAAATTTATTCTAAACTTTCATCTATAAAACATAAAAGAATTTGTGTTTTAGAAAATAATTTTTTTGATACTATGCTACTAAAATTATTTAAATTATGTTAAAAAAAAGAAAAATACTAGAAAAAATAAATTTTTACAGAACAAAAAAATCAAAAAATGGTTAAATATTAAAGTTACAATAATAACTTTTTTTATACAGTAATTTTATATTAAATTCTGTATCATAAACAAAATACCTCATCTCATATATTTTTAGGTACATAAGTAAATACTATATATCAATCTCTATCTGAAATAACTTTTTTTCACCCATCATATCATATAACTTGTCATTTTTGAATCTTTTCAAAATCTAAAAATTCTTTTTCAAACTTAAAATCTAAAGTTCTATTTTTATAAATAGTATCAAATCTTATAAATTCTTGATTTTTATAAGTTTCGGCTTCTCAAGAAGTATTTTTTGTGTATTTTAAAAAATTTGTAATTCCTTTTTTTGCTATTTCCTGTCATTTTGGGTCATAGATACTTCCTGACTCAAGACAAAGTCATATTTTCCCTATACTATTCATATACGAGTCACTTCAACCAGGATGTAGTTCATCAAAACCTGAAATAATTTTTTCTACATCAAAGTACTTTCACAACTCTGGATATTCTGAAATAAGAAAGGGAACTGAATTTTCTTCATTTAGAGTATTATGAATATCAAGTAAATAGTCCGATTTATCTAATATTTTCATAATTTCTCTAGCTCTTTCATCTTCATAAGTATTTCCATTATTATCTTTAATAAAGCTCCTATTCATATTTTTTTTCAGTTTGTCTAAGGTTTTGCTCTAATGCTTTAAGATTAGCTATAATTGCAAATACTTTTCAAGAAATAATTTCAATATTTGGTAGTATATTCATCATAGCATTTGGTCAAGATAATTCATTTCCATGAACTCAAACCATTATAGTTGTTGTGTTTCAAGTTTTTCAAGAATCAAAAGTATAAATAGATGGTTCTTTTAATTGTATAATATTTTGTAGTTTCATATTTTTATAAATTATTTAAATATTCTATAGCTTCTTTAGCTGTTTTTACTCATTTACAAACAAATCTATTTGGGTCTGTTTTTGCTCTTTCATCTAGGTATTTTCAAGCTAATTTTTCAGACCATCAACCAGTTTCTTCTATAACTACAATAGGAATCTTTTTTTGGTAGGCAATAGTTATTTCATTTAGAGTTCCTGAACCTCATCAAACAGCGATTATAGCGTCACAACTTGATACAAGCACAAATTCTCTTCCTCATCATCTTTGCATACCAGTATTTATAATTATATCTGTATAATTAGCCATATCTCCCCAAATATCGGGTGTATTTCCATATGTAACACCACAAACTATTCATCATTCAGATTTTGCTCATTTAGCTGCTATTGCTGATAGGCTATCACTATCTTTTTCTGCTCAGTATACAAGTTTATAATTATTTTTTGCTATTTCTTGTCCAAGTTCAAAAGCTATGTTTCATATTTTTTCTGCATATCATAAATCTGCTGCAGATCACATAACTCATATTTGTTTTATATTCATGATTTATGTATTAAAAATTAAATATTGTTTTTTCAGCCTCCAATACTGATAGTATATCTGTATTTTTTGGATATTTATCTTGTAAGTAAGCTATTCTTTGAATATCAGATAAAGTAAATACTTTTTTTTGTATAGATTGTAAGTAATCCCACACATCTTTGTTTAGTTCAAACATATCTTCTACAAAATTTTTAGATTTTTTTTCTGGTATAGAAGCTTTTTTAACTGCAATTTCTTTACTAGAGATATAAGGAATTCCATTTATTTGTCAATTATAATTAAAAGAAGCTCAAGAATTTTTTGTTCAATAGAAAAAATCTCTCTCATCTATCCAATCTATACAATCAGTAATATTATACATAGATATAATAGGAATACCATTTATTTTATTTTTTCAAGAAAAATTAAGTATCACTCTTATTTCTTTTATATTTATTCATAATTTTTTTATATTATTTATAACTCCTGTCAATGTATCTCAAGAGAAAAGTCCATCATCACAAAAAACAATTTCTTCTTTTCAAGAATTTATTATTTTTTCTATTAAATTAGAATTTTGATTGGAAAGAGATTTTCCATCTCTTCCAGTAATTTGATAGTCTGTAGGATTATTTAAAATAGATTCAGGATTTCTATATTTTCTAGTAGAACTATAATTAAAATCAGGATTTTCTATATAAATTTCATCATCTAATGTTACTAAAAATTCATCATTTCTTCTTAAACTTCAAAAAAAATCTTTTATTGAATCATAGTTTATAAATTCTGTAATTTTTCATCAAAAAGAATTATCCAAAAGTTTAGTTGTTTTATCTCTAAATTCATTAGGAATGAGGATTTTATTTTTTTCTCAAATTGCTCATGGTAGAGTTTTCTCTAAATCAGATGTAACGAAATATTTTTTCATAGTTTTTTTTTATTTATTAAAGTTTTTATATAATTTCAGAAATTTTATATATTTCTTCTAAACTTTTTATATTAAATTTCGCATATTTAGAAATTTTACCAGTTCTTGATATAAAAATTGGTATAAAATCATATTTTTTTGCTTGGATAATATCAGAAAATTCTTGGTCACCAACCATAATATTTTTTCAAAAAATTACTTTTTTTATATGTTCGTAAAGTTTTCAGTTTGATTTTCTATTATCTCATTCTCAGGAAAATATATCTTTAATATAAGATTTTATTCATAAAAATTTTATAACTTTATCTATCCAAATTTTAGGTGCATCAGAAACTATATATAAGCAATATCATTTACTATTTAAATCCTTAAAAATCTTTTTTATATTATCAGTAATTTTAATATGATTTTTTGGATTATTATTCCAAGTTTCCGAAAAGAAATAATCTTTTGTAATATTAAAATTTTTTTCAAAAGCTATACTAAAATCTTCTCAATATTCTTTTTCCATTTCTTGTAATAGTATCTCAGGATTATTTACTTTTAATTTTGTAATTAATTTATATATATTTTTATGTATATCTTTTTTTAAAGAAGAATCTTTAAATTTTTCTGTATCAAATGAATATAAAGTGCCATCCAAGTCAAAAAATATATTTATTATTTTTTTCATATTTATTAAAGATTATAAGTTTTTTATTAAATCAAATGCTTTATTAAATAATTGTATTGATTGTTCTTTTTTAGTTTCATATCTATATTTAGAACTTAATAAACATTGAAGAATTATTCAAACAGATAAAATCTTTTTTTTCTCTTGAAAACTATATTTACTGTTTATTCATACTCTTTTACTTGAAAACTCTTTTATGTAGTTATTATACTCTTCTTCTGATAAAAAATCATATATCCATAGATTTGTAATTAGTTGTCAAATGGAAACTAGAGATGATCATAAGTAAGAATCTTGTTCCCAGGGGTCTATAAAGGAAATTCAATTTTCTGTTATAAATAAATTATCAGAAGTAAAATCAAGAATCATTAATTCATATCCATATTCATATTTTATCATTTCTTTAAGTTTACTTTTTAATATAGTAATAAGTTCATTTAAATCGTGTTTAGATATCATTCATTTAGAAATAAATACATCTTGCATATCTAATACTTTATTTATTATTTGTGAATACCAGTCTATTTTTTCTGTATAATTGATATTTTTAGATAACATATCAAAAATATTAGACAAATGCTCACCTAATTCTTCTTTAGTTATATTTAATTCAGATATCTCTGTTGTAACATCACTTCCTAAATCAGGCATTATGATATGTTCCTTACCTACTTGCATTTTCTTAGGAGTTACTGAATCTCATCAATATTTTTGAATTTCACTATATCCATATATATTTCATTGGATTTCTTGTTTACTTTCATTAGAAAATCAAGCTGATTTAACAATTTCTCTTTTTTTTCTTAATTTATATAATAAACTTCCAGTATGTCATTTATTTATCATACAAATATTATCTAAACCATATTGAAGGATATATTCTAACAAATAATTTTCTGAAGATATCCCAGATATAATACCTATTTTTCAGTTTGAGATAGTACCTTTAATATCTCAAACTTGGTCTCATAAGGCAAAACAATCTCTATCTTCTTTTATATTTTCTAATACTTTATCATAAATAAATCTTTCTTTAGAATAAAATTCTTCTCAAGTAGTAATATGATTAAAATCTGATTCTTCTAATCCAGTAATTGAAAGAGTCTTATTGAACCAAACTCTAGGAGCACTTGTAATTAAATTAATTTTAAATTGTTTTGATTTTATAATATCATATATATAACTATTTGAAGGTGTTAAATAATTATTTGGATCTAATCATCACCAAGTATTATTAAAATAATCATTTCTGTCTATTCACATTTGTTCAAATCACTCACTATATTGAATTCCTTGAGATTTAAATTTATTCTTATATGCTATAAATTCATTATTATCAATTTTCAAAAGATCTTGTATATATTCAGAAATATTTGTCATTAAATCTCTTCAAATAGTATTTGAAAAGTTTCAATTATGAAATCTAGTTAAAGTTCAATCATTATCAAGTAAAATATCTACTTTTCACATATAATTCAATATTAAAATTATAAAATTTTTTTCAGTTTATTTTCTATAAACTTAACTAAATCATTTGTCTCTATTTCAAAACTATCTCTATTATCTAAATCTTTTACTTTAACAGAATTATTTTTTTCTTCTTCTTCTCAAGCAAATATACCAAGAGGAATATTTTTACTAGTAGCATAACTAAATTGTTTTCCAAGTTTTGCTTCAGGATAATATATATCTGTTTTTATACCAGAGTCTCTAAGTAAGTTTCAAACTTTTTCTCTATATTCTAAATTAGAATTAGGAACATTAAGTACTATTGCGTCAGATAAAGGTATATTTTTCTCCAATAATCAACTATCTTCAAGCCTAGCAAATAATCTAGTTAATCATATAGAACCTCATACTCAACCATAATTTTTTCACTTCTTTCAAGATAGTTTTCTTATATCTCAAACCAAGCCATCATATCTTCAACCACTACAGATACTTCAGAAATCAAAGTATTTAGAAACAAAAGTCTCAAATACAGTTCCAGTATAATAGTCAAGTCATCTAGTTATAAAAGGGTCAAATACAACATTTACTCATTTTGATTTTAAAGAGTCATATGTTTTCTTTACTTCTTCAAAATTTTCTTGCAGATTTTTATCTCCAAATTGTAAATCAGATATATCTGTTTTTAAAATTTCAAAAATTTCTTCAAATTTTTTTCAAGATATATTAGACAGTCATTTTTTTATTTGTTCTCAATCAGAATTATATTTTCATTTCAAAAATTCTTCTTCCGTTGTTTTGTAATAGCTATCTAATAGTTCATAAAAGTTTTTTTTGCTTTCTCAAGTTATATCATAAAATCCACAAAGAGCATCTATAAATTTTCTATTATTTATATGTACTTCTATTCATCTGTTAATTTTCAAAAATTCAAACATATCTTTTATAGTATTATACAAAGTGTGTATAACTTCTATATCATATTCTATTCATAAATTATCTCATATCACATCAACATCACATTGAGTAAATTCTTTAAATCTTCCTCTTTGTTGTCTTTCTCATCTCCATACTTTTTGCATTTGGTATCTCTTAAATGGGAATTTTAGTTCATTTTCATGTTCTACTACATACCTAGCAAAAGGTACAGTCAAGTCAAAATGAAGTGCATATTCTTTCATATCTTTTGCTCATTGTTTCAAACCATATAGTCAAAAAATTTGTTTACTTACTTCATCTCATCATTTTGATGTTAATACTTCATTAAGTTCAACAGAAGGAGTTTCTATATTTACATATCCAAACTTTTCATAGTTTGATTTAATAATATCCTTCATACTATTTTCTATAACTTTTTTTTCGGGTAACAATTCTGGGAATCACCCAGGGATTAAATTCTTCATAGTGAAATTATTAAAAAATTAAAAAATATATCTATATTCTTTCATTATATCATCTAAATCTAATTCTTTTCTCATCCAATCAAATGCTTCTTTTCAAGAATTTATAATAAAATCAGGGAAAGTTAATCTTTTTATATCATCATTTCATGGTATATAATGAACAGCATCACTTACTCAAGGTATACCACTTATTGGCACTATTTTCTTAATATTTCAATTATATTTTTTAAGAGCTTCATTTATTTTCATAACATGTGCAAACTCTATTAGTGTTCCAGCTCATCATCATAATACAAACATACCATCGGCTAATTTTGCAAATAAGTGACTTTCATCTCAAAAATGGCTTTCTCCATATATAGGATCAACAACTACTTCTATATTTAGTAAATCTTTTCAAACAGAATTTTTTTCTCACCTTCTTGGATATACTCAAATAGTTGGGATATTATTTCATCTTGCTATTTCTGTAGCTATTTTAGGTATATCCCATTTAGTTCATCATGTTAAGATAGCTATATCATAATCTCTAAGTCTAGAAACAATATCTGATACTATCTTTTTCTTTGCTAGAGTAGAATATTCTTCTATTTTTTCAGCTATTTCTTTGTCGTCAAAGTTTACCTTTATGCCTTGTCATCAACCCGAGAATGCTATAATTTTTTTAAATCAAAGTATAGATTTAACTTCTTTTATAGTATTATCCAAACCTCACAAATCTTCTATTTTTTTATAAATAGATTCTATTTTTTTACAATTCAAATCATTTCCAATACTATCAGATTTATTATTTGTATTCATAGCTTGAAAGATAAAAAAATAAAATTCTCCTTCTTTCTTACTTTTTTATTTCGTAGGTTATCATAAATAAAAACCTTTAAGAAGTCAAGCGAAAGTTCAAAAAATGTGTGAGTTCATAACATATGGTGCATTTTTTCATTATCAGGAGAGATGTTAAATTGCTTTGCTAGATATGGTATATAAAAATCAAAAGGAGTCAAATATCATAATGATTCATGCATAAAAAGTATAATACATATTGTGCATAGATGGAAAACCCCAATGCACGAATTGAAAAAAAAAGTTTACATAAAAAAAGATGTGGTAAAATAGTTTTGTATTAAACAACTAACCACATCTCTCATGATTATACTTAAAAATATTATGAAATACAAAAAAGAATTACAAAATTATACAAAAAGACAAGATATAATAGGGATAATAAGCCTAAAACTTCGTATT
>PDTW01000055.1 GCA_002749055.1 Candidatus Altimarinota bacterium
CAAATCAAAAGATAAAATTGAGGCGGAATATGCACTTCGTGGAATTTCACAACCAATCGGAATTGCAAATTATCAATTAAGTAAAGCTATTCCAAACGATTTAAAGCCACAACTACCAACAATTGAAGATATTGAAAATGAATTAAATTAGAGCAATGAATTAATAATAAACAGAAAAAATAGTTGCTAACACCGTATGACTTCCAACGTGATTATTTTGAGTATTTTCGCATTTTTTTTCTGCCATATTTGCCATATTTTGTCTGAAAAGATTAAAAAAGATGTAAAGTGCCAAAACAATCTCTGTTTTGTTCGTTTTTTGTTTTATAGGAAATGAAAAAATCAATTTTATTTATAGAATTATATGTGGCGATTTAAATATTTTTATTTGTTTACGAAAAATTTTAGGCTTTTGGGAAATAATATGTCTAAAAATTATATGTAACGGTTAGTTTTTTTTATTTTATTTTTTTATAGTAGAAAATTAATACATTTGTACTTTAAATAATTGAAAAAATGTATTTAGTTGAAATCTCTTATTTCTAAGAGGTTATAAAAAAGTTGAAAGAGGATATATTATATGCAATTATTTATAATGGGATAAGAATTTGACCTGAACAATCCCCAAAATAAAGTAAGGCTAAATTAAATTTTTTTGAAAATGAAGAAATTAGTATTAGTATTATTAACAATGTTGTCAATTAATCTTTTTGCACAAGATTGGAAAGATCAATTAGCAACAGATCTTGTTGTAGTTAAAGACGGTAAAATGACAATAACTGATTTGACTTTAATTACAATTTTAGAAGATGGTTCTTCCGTGCAAATAAAAACATATGCAGAAGCACCTATTAATAGTTTTATTAGTAGGGACCAATTTGTAGCTATTTTTTCTACAAATTCTTATGTTTTTATTAAGGAATTACTTGCTGAAGGAGGTTTTACAGAGGAGGATTATAAAATAAAAACAGTGGATATAAAAGACTTAATTGGAACAGCTGATGTTGAACTTGTATTTTATATGGGTAGAAATGGAATGCAGGTTGTTGTGGAAGCAGCAGGAGAACAAACCAAAATTACTCAAACTTGGGAGTCAATATTTGAATAAAAGTGAAAATAGATAACATATGTGAGTAAAGTCAAGTTTTATTTTAAAACTTGACTTTATTTTATACATAGGTGTTTTTTATATGAAAAATAGATGAGAAGTTAAAAATAATAGTAATTATAATTTCATAAATTTATTCAAAGTTATAACAATTTATCAAATAAAAATATTGAAATGCAATTCTTGAATAAAACTTATTTTTAATCTCTTTTTCTCCGAACTTTCTGCCTTATCGTTTGTAATTTGCCGTTCGGGTTGATTTCATTTCCCAAGAAATTTACTAATTTTGTTTCATGGTAAATTACTATGTAACGAACTACATACACACTAATCATCAAAAAAATTACCAATATGCACGATAAAATTGTTATTCTTGATTTTGGGTCGCAATATACTCAGTTGATAGCGAGAAAGGTACGAGAGTTAAACTTGTATTGTGAAATTCATCCGTTTT
>PDTW01000056.1 GCA_002749055.1 Candidatus Altimarinota bacterium
CAAATATTTTATTAGAAGTAATAGAAAATAAATTTGGAGCATATGAACCAAATGCTGATGAATAAAGAGATAGCATTATTATGTAGCTTACCCAAAGGAGGTTATTCATTCCACCACTGAAAGTATTAATTCCAAATCCTTGATTGATAAATTTTACGGTGCCACCTCTTTCAGGATAAGTAGTTGATAATTTTACATAACTGTAAGAAGTAAGTAATGTTATTATACCTGCAAAAAGGAAAGCTATTGGAGTTCCTCCTCTGGCAAGAGAAACAGCCAGTCCTAAAACAGCAAATATTCCTCCTCCTACCATACCTCCTATTCCTATTGACATAGCTTCTACTAATCCAATTTTTTTCTTACTCATAATACACCTCTTTTTTTTAAAGATAATAAATTTAATGATATTAAGTTGTTAAAAAAATTCATTCAATTGAGAGTGTTAATATTTTTGAGTTCCTTATTTCTTGCCTTAACATAGTCTTCTATATATTCTTTCAATTGTTCAGGCAAGGTTCTTTCATCTAGCATTTTCTACTCCTAATTTTTTAAACACAATAATTTATTTCATAATTTTTTATCTTTCTGTTTCCTATATTATATATAAAAAAAAATTATAATGAAAGACTTTTTTATAATTCAAAAAAACAGCAAATCTTTTTATTGATTTACTGTTTTGAAAATTAAATTTCTAATTTAAAAATTCTGTTTACTGGAAATTTTTATTTATTTCTAAAGCTTTATCTAATATTTTTTCTTTTCTTGCTTTTATGATAGTTTTTAAAAATAATTTATGAATGTCTGTTATATAAGGAGTTTCTTCTATAATTTTATTTATTTTATCCATATCTATTCTTGAATGTATTTTTTTCAATGATTTTAAACAGTCTTGATTATCTGTTGTTGTTAACAAAGTAAAATAATTTATCCTTCTCCCTTTTTTGTTGAAACTTGATCTTGGAGAAGAAAAAATTCTATTTTCCATTTCACTTTTATTTTTTAATATAATCTCGAACTCATCATCTGTATTTTGTGGGAATAAACAAGAACCACAGTCATAGATGGGAGCAATTTCAAATTCTTTAGTATTTTTATTGAGTAAAATTCCCCAATTTCCGTTATGTCTATCATAATTAGCTAACAGGGTATCAGCTATAAACATATCCCAAAAAAATTCTATTAATTTTTCTTGTTTTATCTTATTTTGATTATTAATTGTAAATAAAACTTCAGTTAATTCTGTATCATTTCCACCAGTCTCACTATCCACCACACTATTTTTTAAAGAAGCAAAATCTAATAATTTAAATTTTTCTTCTTCAAAATCTTTACAAGCAACAACTATTTTATCTTTATATTTTCCTAGTAAAGTTTTTTGTACATTTAATCCCAATGTTTCTATTATTTTACAAGATACATATTCACTAATACAACTATTAGTATAAGACATTTCAGGGTTTTTATTTGGCTTAGGTGGGAATTTCAACATGTAATTTATATTTTCATATATAATTCCTATTTTATTCCCGTTTGCACCAGAATAAAGACGAGTTTTTTCTCGCCTTAACATAGTCTTCTATACATTCTTTCAATTGTTCAGGCAAGGTTCTTTCATCTAGCATTTTCTACTCCTAATTTTAAAACACAATAATTTAGTTTATCACTTTTTATCTTTCTGTTTTCTATATTATATATAAAAAAAAATTATAATGAAAGACTTTTTTATAATTAAAAAAAACAGCAAACCTTTTTATTGATTTACTGTTTTATAATATTTTTTCAATTTATAAAAATAAATTTATGTTTTAGGTGTGTACACATTTCTATTTTCATAAGTAACTGGCATTTTCATATTGTGCTTCCCAAAGTTTTTTATAATAATTTTCTTTTTCAAGTAATTTTTTATGCTTTCCTTTTTCAACTAGATTTCCATCTTTAAATACGAGTATTTGT
>PDTW01000022.1 GCA_002749055.1 Candidatus Altimarinota bacterium
AATCCTGAATTAAAGATTTTGGATAAAACTTTTGCAAAATGAGAAAATTATGACTTTTCATCAAATGGATATAGCTTTTCAAGCAATAATTCAAATATATTTAAAGCATATAATATCTGAGATAGAGCTTATATAGAAGCTGTAAATCCTTGAGAAACATATTTCATGATATCTAAAGATTGATATGATTTTAAAAAAGTTAATGTAAAAGTATTAGATAATTCAACTCCACTAACTGTTACAACAACCGAAAAAACAATACAAAAAGGTTGATATGCATTTATACAAATTCTATCATGAAATCCATGATATACAGTAACAACTTCTTCTCCAAATTTAAATCCATATACATATTCTTTTACAGAAAATGGAACAACAATATATGCCTTAGAAGTAGAGTGAATAAATGCAACTTCGTGATACGAAGAAATTGTTCTAAAAGATAGTAAATGAAAGACAAAACTAATTCAAATAAAAGTAGAATGATTAGTAGAAGCAAGCTATGATGTTTATAATGGTATCTGATATACTCAAGTTCAAGTTAGCTGAGATCCAATGTCGTATGATATAAGTTTTAGTGAAGAATGAATAATAGCGCCATACAGAAATGCTTACTTTTTAAGATTTCGTTGAATAAGAATATGAGAAACAACAATGTACTTATCATTGAATAATGAAAAAAAGTATGCAATAAAAGTAAAAGTAAGCCAAGCACCAGAAGAAAACTTAGTGCCATTTACTCTAGAATTACCAGAAGACACATGATTAGATTTGTACCTAAATAAAGAATATAAAGAAAAAATTACATCATGAAATGGTTGATATGAAGTAAATAGTATTACTCCCTCAAACGGATATTTGGATGTAAGCTTTGAGTGAGATTATGTTAAATATAAATTAAAGAAACTTCCATGAGAAGGTCGTAGCTATACAATTCTAAAAGATTGATGACAAACAAAACAAAATTATAAATACTACTATAGATGAATTATCCCACATCTAAATGAAATAGTTTTAGATTTGGATGTTTCAGTACTTTGAACATGAAATAACTATCAAGACTTAAATATTCTGGATTGAAACCTAAATTATAGTTTTGTAAAAAGTAATGAGAACATATTAATTACAAAAATAGATGAAACAAGCTTTAGAATTTATTGAAAACAAGAATGAGAGACGACACTACAAATAACAGATTGATACTGAAAGAGTAAAGTTATACGAGTGTTAGTTGATTTATTATGAAAAACTTTCTAAAGAATATCAAGAGAGATGAGCTAAAATACTATTAAGAATAAAGACAAAATTAACACACAAAAGTATCCCAAAACTTATAGATGCTCTTGAAGAAATGGAAAAAAAATATAAAAATATATCTCCAGAATTCACAAATTATATAAAATATATAAAGATATCTTCTATAATTATAAAAATAGAGAAAGATGAAAGTAGACCTATTTTACCAACAGAATGAAGAATAGCAAAAAGATATATTTATGAAGTAGCTTTAGCAAAAGAGTTATTAAAAGATAATATGCTTTTTTCTACTATCCAGACAAGCTCACATGCTAGATTTATTTCTATCTTAATAGAAGAAGAATGAGATATTGAAGTTGTTAGAAGTATAAAAGAAATAGAAGAAATAATTACAGATTACTATAAGGCAACAGAACAATCATCAGCATCAAAAAAATTTGATAAATCAGTTATTGCACTATGAAAAAATATTAATCTTTGATGAATTAAATGAACTAAACAGGCATTAAAAGATTATTTAGAAGAGTGGAAAAGTTTAGCTACACCAAGTGAATATTATGAACTTTTGCTTGCAATAGTTAGTGTTCCTAGTAAAATAAACAATGGAGATTATTCATTAGAAAAAATAAAAAAAGAAGCAGTAGAACTTTATGAGATAGGAAAAAATATAGATGAAATAGTAGAATGACTTCCAGAGGATAAGAAACTTTATTACAAGGCATATATTACTACATCAGTAGAACTTGCTTTTATCCCTATTAAGATTAATAAGTTTAATAAGCTTAAGGGGAGGGGTGATAGTAAAGTTATGAGGGAAATAAAAGATTTGAAGAAGAAAAAACTTCCTGATTATATAAAGTCAGATAGGAAAATTATAATAGATGATACATTTTTAAAATGAAATTCCAACTTTAAATGAACGACAATTAAGGTAAAATGAGCAAAGGTATTTCAGGATATTAACACAAATTATTATTATCATATTGATACTGCACATAAATGAAAATCAGCACACCTAGAAGTTTATAATAAAAATAAGAAACATATATGAGAATGTGACCCTGTAACCTGAAAAATTGATTATAATAAAGCAGATAAAAATAAAACTTTACCTAAATGATAATATAATAGATATGGATAAAAATACACTAAGTGACTTCATTTATAAGAATACATTTTACATGAATTTTATAGATATGGATTTTACTTTTAGAAAAGAGGATTTTAAAATTTTTATTAATGAGATTAATGAATTATCAGAAAAATATATTCATAATAATAGGATTGATTCTGATTTTGTATCTTTTCTATTAGATATTGAATCACAATTATTAATGTGAATATATGAGGATAAAAATAAGCATAAGTTTATTTGAATATCAAATGAAGATTGATATCAGTTGATATATGATTTTATATTTTTTCTAATAGACTTTGTATCTTGAAAGAGAACTTTTGAAGATTTTACCAATTATATTTATGAGGAATATGATATTTAGTAAAAAAAAATAGTATTTGAAAATTAATATGAAGTTACTAAATAATAATAAATGGTATGAATTTTAAATTAATTAAAGATGTTATGGAGCTTAAGGATCAATCTAGAATATTGATTCTTAAATTAGAATTAAGTAATAATGAGTATGAGGTAATCGTGAATAAATGAACTAAGGAAATATATATATATTGAGAAAAATCAAAAGAACTTGAGAATACTTTTGATCACTTTATTGTAAGTAAAAATATAGAAGACAATACTTCATTGGACATAATTACAGTTTCATTTAAGTCAGATGAAAGTATAGAAAGTGTTTTTGAGTGGTTAAGTAATAATAATTATGATAATTTAGAGAGTTATATATTAATATAATGAAGTAGCACAACAACAAGTTTTTTCCCAGATTCTTGGGATGAGAAAAGAATTCAAAAAGAAGTAGAATATGCTATGGAGAATAATAAGGGTTTGGTAGAGACAAAATCTCCAACAGAATGAATATGGTGATATTCAAAAGATGGAAGTTTTTGGATTAGAATACAAATGTCAGAAGATTGAAAAATTAGTTCATTTTTCCCAGATTTTGATTATAAACCTAAATAAAAATAATATGAAATACAGATTTATAGAAGTAGAATGAATTTTATGATATGATTTTCCAATAATAGATTTTGAAATTATTGATGAATGAGAATATAAATGATCAAATATAAGTCATCTTTCCTGACTTTCCTGAGAATTAGTAAGAGAGATAGTAGAGAATTTGGAGAAATTAAAGAGATGAGAATTGGATTACTATGATTTTTGAACAGAGGACTCTATTTTTGTAGATGTATGATGAAAAGATTGTAAGAATGAATATTATAGATGAAAAACTATAATATCTAAAGCTTTTTCAGATTACGAGAAAGAGGTTCCATTTGAAGAGATATATACTCTTATGAAAGATTATCTTGCAGAAATAGAAAAATGGGAGAAGAGAACAGGGATGAAAAAACCAGGGTGGTAAAAATATTGATTATGCATGAGAATTACATTTTTGATCAAATAAGCAACCAAACTGGTGGTCTAATTGATCAGGCCATTATAAGCCATTAGAATGAGATGAAGTATGAAAAAATATTTTTTTGAAGTTATTTAATACAGAGTTTACTAATAAATGAGTAAATGATTCAAAACTAATATTTAAAAATGTAAAATTTTAATAGTAATGTAATCTAATTATGAATAAATATGAGAGTGATGTCTTGATGTATATTAGTTCTCGTTTGAGAAAATCTGACTTTTATCAAAAATATATAGACAAGTATAAAAAAGAGAATGATTGTAAAAGTCAAGTAGAAGCTGTGGATTGATTAGATATAGAGATTGATCAGTTTATAAATAAACATTTTTTTCAATCTAATTCTCAGGAATTTTTAGTGTTTTTACAAGATATTAAATATATTTATAAAAAAATATATGTAATAATCAAAAAAGCTATTTAATTTTTATAACAGACTTTTATAATTGATGGCTAGATTGATTTGATGAACAGTGTTTTTATAGAAAATTTAAATGAGAAAATTTATTATTTACATATATAAAAAATGAGTTATGAGAGGCATTTAATGAATGAATTAGGTCTGAAATTATTATCTCTGCTTTACATAATTTATATCAAATGCATAAATGACTTTCTCATGAAGAATATTTTAGGCTATTTGAAGAAAAATTTAAAGATACTGAGTGATATCAGTGATTATATAGTTGGTATTGAGAGTTTTTAGATTAAAATGAAGAACTTGTAAATAATTTTGCTAGTTTTTAAACTCATTCTGATTTTAAAAAAGCTTTCCTAAAAAGAAAAACAAAAATAACTTGAAAAATTTGAGAATTATTTAAATATTTTCTTAAAAAGAAATTAGTATTAAATTTAAGTTTGATAAGAAAACTTGAGAATTACTTTGATATACAAATAGGAGTTGATATTATAAAACTATATTAGATGATATACAATGATTTAAAAAATTTAAAAATGCATATAATAATAGATTTTGAGTTAATTTTGATTTAGAAAATATAAATAAATATTAATAATAATTATGATAAAAAATATAATAGAATATGAAGTTAAGTATTGAGAGAATGTTGATTTTGATGATATTCCTAAAGAAGATATAGATGCAAAAATTTTGTGGTGATGTTCACCTTATTGAGAATATGAATTAGCTTTAATCTTACTAGATAAGAGTTATAAAATTATTAAAAAAAAGTATGATTTAGATATTTGATGAATGAATCTTTGGAAAAAAAAAGTATATCTAATATTAGGAACATTTAATTTGGAAAGTGTAAAAAAATATATGAGTTATACCAAGAGTTTTTTGATTAGAAAATTTTGAGATAAACCTTGAAATATGGCATATAATAAATTTTTAAATGAACATATTATTTGAGATGAATTGTGGTATGAAAAATATATTAAAAATAATAAAGAGTTTAAAGATTTTTTAGAAAAGGAATTGAGAAGTTTGTTTAAGTATTTTGAAAAAAGAGAATATCGGCTTTGATATACACTAGATAAATTAGAGTGATTTATTTGAAATGAAGATTTTGATAATATGTGAGAAAGCACAAGAGAACTCTATTGGTTAAAATTTAAAGAGAAATGAAAGGTAAAAATAAAAGGAGAAATATAGAAGATAAAAAACATAAAAACCAATAATATACAATCCATCATGAAATGGTTGATACGAAAACTTTGAATATAAACCTAAATAAAAATAATATGAAACATGAATTTTATGAAGATGTATGATTTTGATGAAGAACATACTCTGTTCCGTGATTTGATATTTTAGATAAAGAATATAAAATCTTAGAGCATCTTTCCTGACTTTCCTGAGAACAAGTTAGAGAGATAGTAGAGAATTTGGAGAAAGTAAAGAGATGAGAAAAAATTTTAAGAAAAGAATGATTTTTTAAGTGAAAGCCTTTTAAAATTATAAATGATTATGTAGATTTATGAGTAGATGCGGTTTGAGTATATGCATATTGACCAAAAGCAGAAGATAAGGCATTAAGGAATAAATGTGTAATAGAATGAAATTACTCAGACTACTATAAAGAGGTTCCATTTGAAGAGATATATACTCTTATGAAAGATTATCTTGCAGAAATAGATAAGTGGGAGAAGAGAACAGGGATGAAGAAACCAGGGTGGTAGAAATGTGTAAAATTATTTTGAAAAAATAAACTTTTTAATATAAAGGATTAAGAATATTTTTAGATGATATTTAAAAGGTATTAAAAAAGAAAATGAAACCTTAGTTAAATTATTAAATGATACTGAAATTAAAAAGTGAATTGAAAAATCTAAATCATATATTAATGTAACAAAAGAATTATGAAAATAATATATAATAAAGAAATGAAAAAATTGATTTTAGAAAAACAATCTATTTGAAAAATAGGTGATGATATTTTGAAGATAGATGATAATATTCTGAAAATAGAAGATGATGTTGATATTTATAGCGATTATTATTTTTATTCTAATAGGATAGATAGATTTTTTACTAAAAAATCATTATCATTTATTAATTATTTAAATATTGCTTTTTATATATGATGAGTTTGGATTTCTTGAATAAAACAAAAACATAAAACAAATAGCTTTTATTTTGTAGTACAATATGATGATTGAACATGATTTGATGATAATATAAATTATACAAATGAAGGATTTTTCATCAAATTGTTTTCTAAAAAAGGATTTAATGAGTATTTTTGAGAAAGGTGAATTATTTGAAAGAATAAACCATACATATCTATATATTCAGGATAATCAATAACATGATAAAAACTATAAAAGAAAGATATCAGTTAAATAAACAAATTTATGGATAATAAGAAACTAGAATGAATATCAAGAATATATATGAAAAGATTTTACATAGAAGACTAGATAGTCAGTATCCAGTTTTTTCTAGTTTAAATAATGCGAAAAAAATATGAATACAAAGTTTAAATGATTTTAATGAGGAATCATTTAATCGTGTATGTAAGTTACTTTCCTATTTTCTTAGTAGTTTATTTGAATTTGATGGGATTAAGATAGATATGATATATGTTTATGATATGAGTGAAGATTGGAATGAATATTTAGAGGCAGGAATAGATTATTGATATATATATATAGTTTATTAAATGATATAGGTTATGCACAATACTTTATAATTAATTTTGAAAGAAATAAAGAGTGAGACTATTATGATTTTAAATTATTTTTAAATTTAGATAATATAAAAATATAAAGTTCTGTTACTTAGAGAAAGATTTATTTTACTAATAAAAATACTATGGCACTATGGCAATTTGATTTTAATATTCTTTTAAGTAAACAAATAAGATGTGATAGTTTAATGTGAGATATAGAAGATATATTTTGACCTATTTTTGATAAGAGTAAATCTCATATTGACTTTTGAAGTTATGAAACTGATAGATGCACAGTATACATAACAGGAGATTTTATAAATGATATTGAGTGTAGACTTGATTTGCGAACCATTAGTGCCCAAAAAATCAGTGAATTATTAAAATTGGTAAAAAAACATGATTTAAAAATATCTGTAGTGGAAGAAGAAATTGTGGAAGAGAATGAGTTTTTGGAAAGAATAAATACTTCTACAAGTATGAAATTTGTAAAAGAGTGAAATGCTTTTTTTGAAAAAATAAACCATACAGAGCAATAGTAGTTGTGGAGTGACCAAATGGAGAAATTATAGATACTTATATAAGTTTATTGAAGCAATCAGAGAAAAAGTTTTTCAACTTTTCTGATATTGATTCAAATTCTTTTGCTTTTCAATACAATTTTGGAATAAAAATGATTAAGCAGTTTTGATTAAATATATATCTTAAATAATAGAATAAAGAATGTATAATGATGTAAGTATTAATAATTTGCTTAGCAATTATTTTGATTCATTAAATAATCCAGAAAAGTATCAAGAAATTAATGACAATTATAGAAAATTAGAGAGTTTTTTTTCAGAATATGAAGATAAACACAATGATTTTTTATATTTATATTTAAAACTTTTGAGAAGAGATGTTAAGTATGGTAAAATACTATTTGGTTTTATGAGGAGATATGAACCAGATATTACAAAGAGTTTCTATAAAAAACTGTTGAGCATTGATAAAGAAAAAAATTTTCAATATGATTTTGTATTAGATATCTGGAAAAAAGATCAAGATAGGATAGAAAACGAAAACTTAGAAAAAATAAAAAGGTATAATAAATGGAAAAAGGAAAATCTAGAGAAACATCAGGAAATTATAGATGAATTTAATAAAATATTAGATAAATTAGAAACAGAAGTAACCAAATAGATTTCTTTCTTTTTCTACATGATATTCATCTACCTCACTTGTATTAGAAACAATAAAAGATCTAGGAAAAAAGTAATGATGATTCTATGATATTTAGTAAAAAAATAGAATCAAAAGATATTGAATGAAAATAGTATTTGAAAATTAATATATGTATCTGAATGGTATGAAGACTTATACTCAAATAATAATAATTTTAGTCTAGAAGATAACTACCCATGGATTCAACCAAATAATTTAATAGTTAAAGCTGGAATAATAGATTATAATTTATCTAATGATAAAAATATTGTTTCTATAAAATGAGAAGAGTATTTTTTTAAGGAAGTAGATATAGAAAAATTTAAAAGTATAATAACATATTGAGATATAAATTTTAAGGATTATAGTGATATAATGTATTTTCAGCCATTTTATTTACATATAAATGAAGAGATTATAATTTATGGTCATATAGAT
>PDTW01000057.1 GCA_002749055.1 Candidatus Altimarinota bacterium
ACATTTTGATTATAAAGATTTAGAGGAAGCAAAAACTTGGATACAAAATGATGACTATATTACCCATGGCTTATATTTTTCTTGTGAAACATCCGAAAATAATATCTTTATTAAATTTAAAGCTATTGGAAAATTAACTCACGAGGACTATGAAAAAATCTCACCAGTTATTGATACGACTTTAGAAAATATAGTAGATCCAAAAGTAAATATTTTAGTTGATATTGAAGAGCTAGAAGGTTGGGAACTAAGAGCTGCTTGGGATGATTTAAAGCTTGGATTAAAACATGGAAAAGAGTTTAATAAAATTGCTATTTATGGGCATAAATCTTGGCAAGAATTAGCTTCAAAGATTGGCTCTTTATTTGTAAGTGGAGAAGTTAAAAGTTTTGAATCAATGAATGAAGCTATAAAATGGTTAGATGAAAATTAAATTAATTGAATAAGATAGGGGTCGGACCCCATTTCGTTTCAATGAATGGTTATACTTGATTATTAGAAATACACTTATTTAATTTTTTATCAAATGTAAGTATTTCATCTTGATTTGAATAAGAACACAATAAACAATCTACAAAATCTAAATTTTTAGTTTTAAATATTTTTAACGCTTTATTTACAATTTTATAATTAGATACAGATATATTTTCAAAACTAATCAATTCTAAAAGTTGATTTGAAATATCTTCTTTTGAGATTTCATATACTCCCTGTAGTACATAAACCACTTCGGCTAAGATTTCATTTGAAATAAATACTCTTTTTGTTGTTAAAACTTCCTCTGCAATATCTGCCATTTTGATATCATCATTGACTAAATATCTTATGATGTAATTAGTATCAATTCTAATCATATTTTTTAAATTTTTCCAATATATGATTTTTCCAAGCATTATCTTCTAAAGATATTTTTGAACTATTGGCATATTGATTAAATACTCCCCTGAGTGATTTTCTCTTTTTTTGTTTGATATCTTGAATTACTTCTTTTTCATCAAGTGGAAACATTATAAATTCAACTTTCCTATCAATGTAACTTGTAGGGATATCAATAGTAAAGCTTGTGTATTGGGGTCTTATCACTTCTCTTATCATATTTGCTACCTTACAATGTATTTGTTCCATTTTAGCATAATTATTTACTAACTGTGATAAAAAGACAAAATGTCTTTGAATTTTACCAATGATTACATTGTTTTATATAAGTTATCATTTAAATATCTAGTATAAGATTATCTTTTTCTTGTAAAAATTTTGTAATCTATTACGATTTAAATACTTTCTTTTCTTGTAAATATTAATAAGCAAATAAGAGCATTGCAAAAGTTACAAAATGTCCACATTTTGTTCTTTGTATTTATATATTTTATGCATTCCATCTCCTGAGAGAGGTGGAGGTTGTTAAGGTAAATTGACATTTTTTAATCATCTTTAAAATTATTAATTTTTTCTACTAGTTTTTCTTTTCTTTTTTTTGCTTTCTTCCA
>PDTW01000029.1 GCA_002749055.1 Candidatus Altimarinota bacterium
CAAGATCAATATTTAAATCTTTCTAAAATTAATGCATATTGTTTATGGTCAGTTCTAAAGATATCAACAAGTATTCAGTCTATTCTAAATCTAACAACCACATATGTTTCGTAACAATCAAAGTGGATATCTGATGCTCATAATACTAAAGCTCATACTACTATATCTTTTAATGCTTCATCAGTATTTTGTTTTGAAAGAGAGTCTTTGACCTTATTTTCAATTTTTATATATTTTTCTGAAAAATATTTTCTTTTTTCTTCCTTTTCAAGTATTTGTTTTTTAAATTTACTTTCTAAAAGTGAAACATCAGTTTTAGATTTATTTTCGTTTAAATCATTTTTATCTTTTTTAATTTCTGACTGATTTAAATTAGTACTTTTTTTATTTGTAAAAAAGTTTTGATCTGATTTTTGACTATTACTTTTTGAAGATTTTCTAATTTCTTTCATTTTTTATTTAAAAATAAACAAATATATAAATTATAATAACATAAATTGCTTTTTAAGTAAAAAATTATAATATTAAATTATATGATTATAAATTATTAAATATAAATATATGAAAAAATCTTTTCTATTATTGTTTTTTTTTCTATTACTAATTTACAATGGAAAAGCTTTTGCTGATAAACTTTGTGAAACAAAAAAATGATATGAATTATATCAGTGTAGAAATAAAAATATTTGTGAACAATACAAACCAGAAACACTATTATATAGTACTCTAAGTAATTGAGATTATGAGGAATTATTAGTAACGGATAGTTATGTTAAAAAAAGTAAAAGTTTAAAAACCGCAAAAGAAAAGTATGTCGATAATATGAATAATATTTATGTATGTGCTACTATAAAAATAAGAATAAATGCATTAGAAGAAATAACAAAAACTTTATTAAAAATTAATATGGCAAAAGAAGTAGAAAAAATTGTATGAGAAAAATTTAATACTATGAAAATAGATGCTAAAAGTGATTTTAACACAAAAAAATGTAAATGAATTAATAAAAAATGAACTTATAGTAAAATAACTGTATTAAAACAATGAACTTGGGAGATGTGTAAATATAGAAATTATCTTGAATATTTAAGAAATATTAATAAAGACATAAGAAATCTAAATCTAGATAAACCTGAAGTCTCAATAGAAAATCTAATTGAGATTAAAAATTTAAATGATAGAGCTATTAATAAGGAAATAGAACATATTTACAAAGTTTTTCCTGTAGCATTTAATACATATAGTTTATATGAAAATAATTTCATAATACATCTATATTTACAATTAATAAAAGCTGATTTTTGGGTATTAAGAAGGAAATTACACGAGGCATTATGACCAATAAATCAAGTTGGATATAAAATAGTCAATGCAATGAGTTTGTAATAAGGAACATCTGAAAATTGCTCTTTATCAAAATAAAAATTTAGATTTTTTAGAAAAAATTTTGAAAAAGGCTATTTTTTTGAAAATGAGTGTGTAAAAATTTTTATAGGATTCTATTAAGGACGAATAACTACTCTAATTCCTAAAACACCTCATTTATGACCTGTTTGAATATAAGTTTGTAATTTACAATTAACTTTTCAAATTATACGAGCTCAATACAGCCAATGATTACCATTTGGATAACCAATAGATGAAAGGAATATCCACTCATTATCAACACTATCATTATCAGTATTACCATTTGATTGCAATCTACCAGATTCACAAGCTAACTGATACTCTCATCTTGATTTTCAAGTTAAATTATTACAAATAAAACTATTATCACATCATCAAAGTCACATATTACCTATATAAGAAAAAGCACTTGGTAGGTGTGAGCCTGTTTTTTGAGTCCAAGCTAATAAATATTTTCTTCTATTTTCAGAAATAGTTTTTTTATACCAATTAACACTATTGGAATTTTCTTTATATTTATCATATGTAATTTCTTCTTCACTATCATCTTTATGAATATAAGTCATATCTGTTCATAAATCTTTTTTTCAATCTATACAATCTGCTATAAAAAGAGCTGGTATTGGATGATTATTTGGTGGAGTAGCATTTTCTATCCAATCTATATCTTGTAATTCTCATAAATTACTTCTATTAGTTCTTAACCATTTCATCCTTCAAACTAAAGTATCTTCTCATTCAAAATCACTAGTAGCTTGTCAAATACTTTTACAACTATAAGAATCTTTAGAGTCTAGTATTCTTGTTTGTCAACGTTGAGGTATTGAATTTCAACCATCTTTTATACTCGAAGCATCCCATCATCTAAAGTATTCATAACCATTGTCATTTCACCATCAATTCCAAGAAATTCATTGTGAAGGTCAGTCTCAAAAGTCTCAAATTCTAGGTGATATACAAAATCAACTTCATCTTTTGGTTCATATATACATATCATTTTCTGTTGGGACCCAATTCCATAAAGCTTCATTACAAATTGATTGACTTACTAATGGTCATGTTTCTACAGGTTGAGTATTTTCTGAACCTCATTCTCAAGAACCACCTTGAACACTAACTAAATTATCAACAATAGGCTTTTTATCTATAATAAATTGCTCAGCAAGTAACTTCTTTTGTTTTTCTGTTTTAGTATCCAATATTTGTTTATAAATACTATCATTTTCTAAAATTGTTCAACTATAAGTCTCCTGAATTTTATTAATTACTTCTATTTTCTCTTCTTCTGTTGAAGAATTTGTTATTAACGAAACAGGATTCAAAGTTATGTCCAATGTTCAAGTCTTATATCCTATTATTTTACTCACATTTGGAAAATTCCCTCATCAATTTATTACTTGAGATTTTATTGTATTTTGATCTAAAACAATTCATGAATCTTTTATCTCTGAATTTATTATGCTTGGTGTTGGAATTACATAACTTTTAGTTTTTACAAATACTTGATTATAATCTCACTTTATCTCTGTAGCATAATTTGATTTTGGAGAGTTTGGCACAAAAGAATATGACGAATCTGGTTCAAAAACTCATAAAATTTCATATTCTTTTAGATTATTAGTAACTGAATAAATATATTCTGTTTCTAGAAGAGGATCTAGTGGTAATTCTGTTAAATTCTTTGACAAATTTAATTCTATATTCTTTCATATCTTTCATTGTGTCCAAGCTAATTCTCAACTAAAACTTACTTCTTGTCATGAATCAGGCAAAGGATATTTTCATGCTCTTAAAAAAAATAATCATAAAGACTTTTTTATATTATCCATATCACTAACTCTTATAGCATTTCTTGCTTGTTTAGAGTATCATTGAAATGACATAAAAGCTATCGTTCATAATATAGCAATTATTGTTATTACAACTATCAATTCTACTAAAGTAAATGCATTTCTATTTTTTGTTTTCATTATAATATTTTTTATAGAATATAAATAACCTATAGACTTTCGTATTATATAAATCTTTTTATTAACCTCAAATTTTATTTTATATTTTTAAAAATTAAAAACATAAAAAAAATAGAAATAATGTTTATTATTTCTATTTAAATACAATTTTAATTTACATCAATATATCAAATAATCGCACTATTATTTATAGGAACTTTTCTATAAGTAATTTCTCACAACCTACGATAATTCATATCAGAAACTATTATATCAGATCATTTAACATCCATTACTATTCATACATGTCAATATCTAGGATTATATCATCTTCAATGAAATACAATTATTGATCAGATTTTTGGATAATTAATTATTTTTCTTCATTTCTTTCTAGCATTTTTTATCCAATCTTTAGCATTTCATCACCAATTAACGTCCTTATATTGTCATACATACCATGTACAATTTCACCAATAAAAAGTGTGTTTAGGTTTTCTCCATACTAATTTATATTTTCAAGATTTAGCTACATAACTTGAAGAAGCTGATTTAGCAAAAGAATATCATCAAGTAGAATTAGATTTTGGTTTTTTAATTTTATTATTGTGTAAGCTCGGAGCTTTGTCAATTTTAGCAACAACTTTTTTCTTTTTTACTGCTCAAGGAACAATAATAACATCTCAAGCCTTTAATATTGATTTTGAACTAAGTAAATTTTGTTCAAGAATTTTATCCATATCAATATCATATTTAGAAGCGATACCAAGTATAGTATCTCAAGATTTTACCTTATGTAATACTCAAGTAACTGGTGGAATTTTAATCACATCTCAAGGATGTAAAATTTCATTACTTGAAAAATCATTTGCCCATAAAATTGAATTTACTGATACATTAAATTTACGAGCAAGTAATCAAAAAGATTCTCAATGCTTTACTTCATAATTTATAATTTCATTTGTTCACAATAAATTCCTATCACTATCTAACAAAGTATTTATAGATAAGAATGAATCTGTTAATTCTAGAATTGGAGCAGATTCATCTTCAGTAAATTCTCAATAATAAACTCATAATATACTTGATTCATCTATGTCTCATCTATAAAAATCTACTGCAGAATTACCATGAGCAAATGATGTTAATGTAGGATAAATAGGTATTAAAAATATCATAACAAAAAGAACAAAGTTATATCAAGTTGTTCTTTTATTCATAAAAATATTTTTTGATACTATATTTTCTCTAAATATTCTTGAATGTCTATTTATTCTAGCCTTTAAATTAACTTTATTATTCAATTATTCCTTTTAAAAAATAAACCTCATATTTAAGTCTAAATATGACTTTTGTATAATAACCATTAAATTTAAAAGAACATAAATTCTAATAAAAATCTTACTAAATAAGTAAAAAATCTTTTCTATATAATATATCTTATTATATAGAAAAGATTTTTTCAAGGTTTAAGATATTGACAAAACCTCCAACTTAGTTATATGTGGTCTAAATCATCTATTTTTCATACTTCTTTTCTTTGATTTCATATGGAATACTCTCACTTTTTCTCATTTAAGTTGATCTAAAACTTTCAATTCAACTTTTGATCATTTTACTAATGGATTTCATACTTTAGTTTCTTTTCACTCTTCATCTGAAGTAAGTAAAGCCTCAACAGTAAATACTGAATCTACTTCATTATTTTGTTTTTTTACCTCAATAATATCACCTTTTCTAACGATAAATTGATTTCATCCTAGTTCTATAACAGCTATCATCTTTGTTAAATTAATTAATTAAAAAATTTTGTAATATTTTTATTTTAATAATTTTCCCTAATAAATTATTTAACATAAAAACATAAATGGTTGGGATGGTAGGATTCGAACCTACGCATAATGGAGTCAAAGTCCATTGCCTTACCACTTGGCGACATCCCAAAATACATTGCTTTTTTTTTAATAAAGCAAGATTATTATATAGAATATAATAAAAAGTCAAAAAAAAATATATATATAAAATGGAGCATTAAAAATAAGATAAAAAATAAAAAGATTTTTAGAAAAAATTTTGATTAATACATAATTATAGATACTATAAGTAAACTTAATAAATAATAAAAATTTAGGAAATATGATGTGATTAATAAAATTTCTGAAAAAAAGACCTTCAGATAAAACAATTAGAATTTCTAGAATAGTATTCTGACTTATATTAATTTGAGCTTTATTTTATAATTTAATTTATTTAGATAAAGCAATAGATACAGAGTATTTTTGACAAGAAATAGATGAGAAATGATTAATGATTGCAAAATATATAATGATATCATTATGAATAATACCTCTTATTATGTGAGTAACAAATATATGTTTACTAAAAAGCAAATACATGAGAATAATGCAAATATTTTATGCGATTGTATTATTTTATGTATCATCTAGTATAGCAGAATCTCCTGATCTTGACATTGATGTGTTAGTATGATTTATGTGATTATTACCACTAATAGCGTGAATAACATGAAAATGTATAACTAAAAATTGTTTGAGATATTGAGAAAAAGTCACAAAAATAAGAGTTTAAAAAATATCTAAACAAAATTAAATAGAAATAAAAATCTATTAAATTAAATAAAAATAGTCTGAAAAGAATTTTGTGTAAATAGAAATCATTTTTTTATTTAACAAGTGTATTATCTTCAATTCATTTTAATATTTCTTTTACTATAGTCTTATCATGCCACTGTATAGGTCCTTTATTAGTTATCATAATATGCTCATCTCATTTTCCTGCTAAAAAAACAACATCTCATTTCTCAGCGGACATTAATGCTGTTCTTATCGCTTCTTTTCTATTAGCTATAATCCAAAAATTATCTCATTCTTTTCTTTCAATTCATGGTAAAATATCTTTTATAATATTTTCTGTTTTTTCAGTATAATCATCATCTTGTGTTAATATAACAACATCTGATAATTCAGAAACAACTTCTCACATAATTGGCCTTTTTGTTTTGTCTCTATCTCAAGTAGCTCAAAATACTGTAATTATTCTATCAAGTCATTTCATTCACTTTATTGTACTTAATGATTCTCTAAGAGCATCCTCAGTATGAGCATAATCTACAATTACTGTAAATCAAAAACTATTTTCTACTTTTTCCATTCTTCATGGGATTCATAAAACATCTTTGATAGAATCTTCTATTTCTTCTTGTTTCATTCAGCTAGAAACAAATACTCATATAGCTGCTAGTATATTATAAACATTAAAATCACCTAATAAATGAGTATCTACATTTATATCTTTACCTGCCATTCTTATTTTGAATTTTGTACCATTAATTGTAGTTTCAATATCGTAAGGAGCAAAGTTAGCTCTAGCATTTTTTCAATATGTATAAAAAGTATCATATGTTTCTGCTAAAAATAATTCACTATAATCACTATCTATATTTATAACTGCTGTTTTCTTTATTCAAGGTTTTCTTTTGTATCTAATAAGATTTTTAAATATTGACAATTTAGTATTTACATAGTTTTCCATTGTTCTATGTAAATCTAAGTGATCTTGAGTAATATTTGTTAAAACACATGTATCATATTCTAATCACCAAACTCTATGCATAACAATTCAATGACTTGCTGTTTCTATAATAGCAACCTCACATCAAGCTTTTTTCGCTATTGAAAATAGTTTTTGTAATTCAAAAACATCTGGAGAAGTCATTTTAGTTTCATTTAAGTATTCTTCATCTCAAATTATTATATTAACCGTTGTAAACATAAAAACTTTTTTTCATGCTTTCCTGAGTCCAGAAGCAATAATATTACAGGTTGTTGTTTTTCAATTAGTACCAGTAACTCATATTATTTGCATATCTTTAGAAGGAAATGAATACACAAAATTTGCAATAATTGCTCTTATCTTATGATATCATAATCTAAAAGGATTATCTAATGCAAACATTTTCTTAAACTTTTGTTTTACTTTCATATTAAATTAAATTAGTATTTCCCATAAATATTAGTTTCAATCTATATTATAATATAAATCTTGTTTTATTCAAAAGTTTTCATTAAGTTCTCAATTATTTGAAATTGATATATCATAAGATTTAATTCAAGGTTGTTTATAAAGAATAAAACTATATTTCCTACATATATTATTAACTAATTTATATTTTATTTTTTTGTTTACAGTCTCTAGTCTTTTTGTTCTCATAAAAAATTCAATAGATTTTTTATTATTTAACTCCTGAACAGTATAACCATCAGAGTTTTCAATCTCTGCGTCTTTAGGTAGAATAATTCTAACAAATTGATAATTATCTCACCTTCATTGAATATCAATTAAAGATTTTGTTTTGGTGATATTATAATTATCAAACATCTTATTTATTTCATTTTCTTTTGTTTTTGGAAAAAAATGTGTTGAAGAAATAGTTAAAGTTGTATCAATTGAACAATCATTATTTATAACTATATCTTTATAATACTTAATTTGTCTATATCTATCAGATTTATTTCAAGATAGAGAAGTATAAACAGGATATGAAAAATCAAGTGAATCATTATAGTTTATTTTTCATCATAATCAAAGAATTTCAAATATCTGATTCTCTTCTGGCAAAAAAGAATAAAACAATATTTCTCTTTTATTTAAGTTATTTAAAAGTATTTTTCAATATACGTTATAGTCTTTTTCTCTTCTTAATTTTGAGAAAAAAGCCTCCATAAAATCAAATAATATTTTCTTTGGTGTTCAAAGAGTTCACTTCTTAAATAATTTAGCTTCAACCAAAATTGACATTATCTCAGAAAAATTTTGACTTGTAATTTCTTCTTTTATTCAATCTACTTTAATTCATCAAATTTCATCTAAAAATTCTAATAGTATATTTTGATTTAAATAAATTATACCATCTATTTTATTTCAAGACTTTTCCATAAAAAACTTTATATTTCCACTAGAATCTTTTAAATTCACAAAATAATTACTATCTCTAAGTCAAAATTTATCAGTTAATTCTATAATTCACTTAGGTGCTTTTAATCTATTATAATCAGCTTTTTTAAGATCCCATTCAAATTCATATACATCTTTTTTTTCAAAATTCTTAACTTTTCATCTAAATAATGTCAGTAGCCCCATACTTCACATAAATCATCAAGTAGGTCTAATTTCATCACTATTTTGAAATACTATAAGATATTTTTTTTCTTTATTATGTCACAAGATATTTAATATAGTATCAAAATTTGAATTAATCGAATAAATATAATCTTTAAGATACTGGAGTTTTCAAATACTTGTTTTTAATTTATCATCAAGCTTTTTATCTCACAAACTAGTTACGTTATTGTAATGAGATAATGCCTTTTCTAATCAATACTCTGATAAAATAAAATCATTTCTCAAATTCGATAATAAATTAGTTACATATGTATTTTCTATTCATTTGTAAGAAAGAAATTTCTTTGTAAGAAATAGTATATTCACCAAGTTATCTCATATTTTAGTAATTTCAGTTCATCATGAAATTAAATGATATCAATTATTTATACTATCATTATTTAAAAGAAGAAAAGGTTTAAATAAAGTATTTCAAACGAGAAAATCAAACTTTGCATCATTTAATACTTTTTTAACATAAATAATATCTGTAGGATTTTCTTTTATGCTAATTAACTTTTTATATCATGAATTAACATAATTTACTACAACTATTTTATTAATATACAAAATAGTAAAAAACAAAATAATTAAAAAACCAATTTTTAATAAAAGATTTTTAACAGAAGAGAATGTAAAAAAAGACTTTATAAATCAAACTTTTTTCTTTTTCTTCTTTTTATCAATTTTTTTTTCTTTTTTCTTCTTTTTTTTAGATTTTTTAATATCAGGGCTTAGTTCAGAAATTTGACTTGTAGCTAGATTATTATCATTTTTAATTAAAACCTCACTTGATTTTGATATATCTATTATTTTCTCAAAATTACTATCTGTCAAATCTTTAGTATATATTTTTTGATCAGATACTTTATCTACACCTTTATCATTTTTTTCCTTTTTTTTATTCTTTTTTAGCTTCTTTTTTTTCTTTTTATTTTCTAATATGTCTCTTATTAAATTAATATATCTTAAATCTAAATCTTTTATTTTATTAGATTTAACAACACTATCAAAAGCTTTTCCATTTAGTTTTTTATCATCTGAAATACTTGCATGTTTTTTTCAAGATACATAAACATCAGAATGTCAAATATCAATATCTTTTAAATAGTTATTATTTTTAAGCTTATTTATAGATATTTTATTATTTCAAACTTTGGCTTTTACGTCTATTTTTGTTTTTAAATTTTTTTGTATATCATTTAATCTCATAGATTCATTATTTTCAATAATTACTTACTTTAGGAATATCTGAAAAACTCACATCTAGAAAAAAATAATCTTTTTTGCTAATTTTTCCTTAATTTTTTTTCCCTATACAAAGGCATAAGTAAAAAATTTTGCAAAAAAATTATCTAAAAAATCTAAATTTTTATTCTTACGAAGGAGTTTTTCAGATATTCCTATATTAATATAAAAGAAAAAATGCTTTTTACAAAAAAAAATATTATATAATTATAATATTTTTTACATTCATATTCAATCTCTGATAGTATTTATATCATGCAGTAAAACTGAGTCTTCTTTCAATAATTTAACTAGCTTGTTACAACTATACAAAACAGCAGTATGATTTCTTCATGAAAATATATTTCATATTCTTCAATACGTGTAATGCATCTTAGTTTTTAGTAAGTACATTGCTATTTGCCTAGGTATTGCAAACTCTCTTTTCCTGTTTGTTCAAAGAACTCACTCAGGTTCTATTCAAAAGTGCTTTGATACTGCCTCAATAATATCTTCATAACTCTTTATTTTTACTTTTGGAGTATTTGATTTGGTAGATCATAAAACATCTGTTGTAAAACTCAATTTTTTTAATTGAGCAGATATTCTAGTCAATGTAGGAGTCATTCATGTTAATTCATATTCAGCTATCATTTGATTTAAAACTCATTCCAATTCTCTAACATTTGTAACAACATTTGCAGCCACAAATTCAGCTACATCGTAAGGAATCATAAACTCTCTTTCTCTAGCTTTTTCTTGCAAAATTGCTAACCTTGTCTCAAAATCTGGAGTTCAAATATCAACTGTAATTCCCCATTCAAAACGACTAGTCAATCTTGGTTCTAATTCCGTTAATTCCTTAGGTGCTCTATCTCAACTTATAACAATTTGTTTATTATTATCATATAATAAATTAAAAATATTATAAAGTTCATTTTGTGTTTGTTCTTTTTTAGATAAAAATTGAACATCATCTATTATAAGAACATCCATTTCCCTATACTTTTCTCTCAATCTATCTATATTTCTTTTTTTTACTGCAGTTACATACTCAGTAATAAATTTATCAGCTGTAGTATAAATAACTTTCTTTCACTTAAAATCTGTTAATATTTTATTTCAAATTGCCTGTAAAACATGAGTTTTTCATAATCATACATCTCAATATATATACAAAGGATTATAAGATTTTCATGGTTTTTTACAAACAGCTTCAGCTGCTGAATAAGCTAATTGATTATCTGGTCAAACTATAAAATTTTGAAGAGTGTATCTATTATTTATTTTTTTTATATTAGTTGAAGAAGATACTATTCATTTATCAGATTTTATGTTTTTTTCATATTTTGTTCTGTTTTTAAGAAAAACTGTACAATCAATTACATTTGGATTAGATGGAATATCAATATCTTTATCTAACAATATTTTAATATTTTCTACTTTAGGAAATTCTTCTTTTGTAGCTTCAAGAATAACATTATAAAATTTAGCTTCCAAATTATTTTTCATAAAACCAGATACAACTCAAAAAGTAACTGTTGTATCTTCTATTTCTAAAATAGATATTTTTCTAAAATAAACCAAAAAATCTTGTTTCTTAATCTTTGAAACAATTAAATCTAAAATATTTCTTAATTTAAAATGTTTTTCCATAATTATATTAATTTTTTATTTAAATTTAACTATATTAATTTTTTAAAATAAAACAAGTGAAAAATGTTTTATTTTTACGAGCTTGAAATACTTTATTTAAAATATAATTTAATGCAAAATTAACTTTTTGTTTGACTAAGTATATATGTTCACTTTATTGTAACAATTATCTTAATTGTTATTATATTTTAAAGAATATTATTAATTAATAATAACTAAATTTTTTTTTAGTAGTTATTATGACATTCTATATCGTACTTTTAATTTTTTAAAAGTCAAAAGAGCTTTTTAAATATTTTTAGTGCTAAGTTTTGATTTATAAAAAATGGAGATGTCGCTACAGTAATAAATTTTGATTTTTTTGCTATATCTAATATAACTTTTTTCTTTAATTTATAAGGTATAAAATCCAAATCTGGTTGAAAAAAATCTAAGTCAAGATTTAGTATAATATTATTTTTATATTCTTTATTATAAAAGTTATCAATATAACTATTTAGATTAGTTTCATTCCTAATTTGAATAACATTTGATATAATTCCCTCTTTGATAGCTGGAATTATATAATTTCAAACATTAATCTCATAATTTGTATAATTAAAAACTTTTTCCATATCTTGAGAATCTGGTTTTAGTAGATATTTTTGAGGATCTCTCATATCAGAATGTTCATCAACATGAAACAAAGTATTATTATCACTTATTAGTCAAATATCTCTTGCTAAATACCAAAAATAATAGGCATGATTATGATTATCAAATAAAAATATTTTTTTATTATTCCAGTTAATTTCATAAAAGTTTTTTAATCATTTACAACTTGATAGTTTATCATTAAAATCATAATCTTCAAATGCAATTTTATCTCAGACTTTTATATCAGAAATACTTCATTTGACCAAACTTGGAACAAAAAGTTTTTTATTTTCCCTTTTATTAAAAGAGAATGCATTATTTCATAAATTTTGGTTAATATAAAAACCTTTATTATACATAAAAAAATTCTTATTTTGCAATATAAAAAATATTTATTATAGTATCGATATATAGTAAATTGTCTAGATAATAATGAAATATTCAATTAAAGAAAAAATAGAGATTCTTAGAAGAGAAACTAATAAAATGTTTCCTAATGCAGTAACTGAGTTGAATTATAAAAATGATTTCCAATTATTAATAGCAATTATTATGTCAGCTCAAACTACTGATAAACAAGTTAATAAAGTTAACGATATATTTTTCAAAACCCTTATAAAACCTTCTGACTGAGTGAAATTATGAGTAGAAAATATTGAAAAATACATAAATACGGTTTCTTTTTATAAAAATAAATCTAAAAATATTTTTAGAACATGTGAAATTCTTAATTCAAAAAAGATTCCTAAGAATATAGAGGAATTAATAAAACTACCATGAGTATGAATAAAAACAGCAAAAGTTTTTTTATCAATTACAGAAAATGCTCCATATTTATGAGTAGATACTCATGTTCACAGGGTGTTAAATAGAGTCGGGATTGTAAAAACAAAAACAGCAAATGAAACTGATAAAAAAGCTGAGAAAATAATCCAAAAAAAAGATTTAACACAACTACATCACAGTTTAATATTTTTTTGAAGGTATCATTGTATAGCAAGAAAACCTAAATGTTTAACTTGTCCTATAAGCAATATTTGTTCATATAATAAAAAAGAAAACTAAAATTTAGTTTTCTTTTTTATTATATTTTTTATTACTAAGCCACTAATTTTTTATCATAATTATCATCATTTGAAGTAGCTGGCATACTAGATACTTCAATTATAGCAGGTCTTTTTGATCAACTAACAATTATCTCTTTATACTTCTCATTCCAACGAAGTATAGCATCTATTACTTCTTGATTTTCTAAATCTTCCAAATAGCAATCTAATTGTGATGCTAAAGAATCTCTAAATTCAGGATGAATATTTCAAGGTGAAATTCTAGCTATTGAATCAGGAGATATTTCACTTTTTCTAAAACTCTTTTCTAACTCTTTATTTCCAGCCATTTTTTTATTTTTATTTTTAAATTTTATTTTTATTTATATCTTTTAGTAAATTTTTTCTTTTTGATTTTTCAATCACTGAATGAATATCTAAAACTGCTTTTCATATAAGAATCTCTTTTTCAATTTCAATATCTTTATTTATTTTCTCGATTTTAGATACTAAAACTGAAAAATTAGAAATTAAATTAGTTTTTTTCTCATCAGGAAGTATATTAAAAATTTGTCTAATTTCATATTTATCTTTTTCCGATATTTTATATTTATCAAATAACTGTTCTAATAGTGTATTCATTTTCCTTTCTTTAATTATATTAGCACATAATAATATATTTGACAAACTTTTCAAAGCAAAAAATTTTTTTTTGCTAGACATTTATAAATTTTTATTTTTTGGGTATTTACTAAACCATGTTAATTGTCTCTTGGCATAATTCCTATTTTCTTTCATTACTAAGGCTATAGTTTCATCTAGACTAATTAATCATTTTATATACAAAATACTTTCTTTATATCAAATAGTCTTCATTCAAAAATCATCTTCATTATAGCCCTTATTTAATAAATCTCTAACTTCATTAATTAATCAATTATCAAACATTGATTTAACTCTAATGTTTATATTTCTATATAACTCTTCTCTGTCTCATTTATAAGGAGTAATAAAAAGTGTTTCATATTTGAGGCTTTTTTCTTTTTTAAATTCTAATTTACTTTTTCAAGTCAATATTTTTACTTCAATTCATCTAATAACATATCTTAAATTATTTGGGTGAACAAGCTTTGCATAATTTGGATCTAATTCAAAGAGTTTATTATAAACATATTCTTCTCAATAGAGTCTTGCCTCCTCCTCTAATTTCTTTCTTAAATTCCAATCAGCAGGAACTTTAGGTATATCAAAATCATAAATTAAACTGTCAATATATAATCATGTTCATCAACATAAAATCGGAATTTTATTATTTTTATGTATTTCTTTTATAATTTTTTCAGCTTCAGTTTTAAATTCTCAAACAGAATAAGTTCTGTCTGGATTAATTATATCAATCATATGATGTATAATTCATTTTTTCTCATGTTCTAATATTTTTCCAGTTCAAATATCCATAAACTTAAATATCTGCCTACTATCAGTTCATATAATTTCTGTATCTAAAAATTTAGCAATATCAATACTCATGGAGGTTTTTCAAGATCAGGTAGGTCAATAAATAACAATTATTTTTTCTTTATTTGATTTCTTTTCTAAAAATTTTTTTATTTCTTTCATTTAAAATAATGAATAAATAGGTTTAACTATTAATTAATTTATTTAAATTTATAAAAAAAACAACAAAAAATTTGACTTAACAATGAATATTAATAAAATACTTCTCGCGATATTGAAGAGTTAAGCCACTTTAGCTCAGTTGGTAGAGCACTCGCCTTGTAAGCGAATGGTCGTCGGTTCAAGTCCGACAAGTGGCTCCATTTTTATTGGGCAGATTCCAGAGTGGTCAAATGGGGAGGACTGTAAATCCTTTAGCTACGCTTTCGAAGGTTCGAACCCTTCTCTGCCCACCATAAATATCTTAAATTAAGATATAAATTCAGTTGATAATGGAATTTATATTTTTTTGTACTATATAGTATATTTTGCCGGGATGGTGGAATTGGTAGACACGTTGGTCTTAGAAACCAATGCCTCACAGCGTGAGAGTTCGAGTCTCTCTCTCGGCACCATATTTGCAATAAAAAAACCATTAGTTATTTAATACTAATGGTTTTTTCTATTAATTAATTTTACTTACTTCAATATAAATTCACTATAAAATTTAATATGGATAATAATTTTCTAATCCGCTAATTCTCATTGCATTTGAAACATTCAACTTACTCTCATTCATTTTACTAATTTTTTAAACCTCATATTTTCTAAATTAACAAAAATATCTATAGTGAGAAATTCTTGAATATTCGGCTCTGTAACTAATCTAACTTTCATCAAATATCATTTTTGACTATTATCTTCAAGAAAAAAAGTTTCTCTAAAATCTTCTACTTTACCGACAAAATCAAAACAGGCACAACTTGCTAAATCTTTATTCGGCATATACATAGTAAAGTCATCACTACTTTTTGCTAAAATTTCTGATTTAATTATATCCAAAACAAATGCGATTCAACTAATTTTTATTTTATGTTCTTTTTTAGAAAGATATTTTTCACGATTTTCTGCATAATCTGTGGCAAAATAAGCCAAACCAAAGCCGCCTCTACCTCCAGCAGTTATTACTGCCTCTAAATTTTCAACATTCTCCCACTCATTTATTTCTCTATTTACAACATCAATAATATGATCTGTTTTAATAACTGGTAAGAAAGTTATAGCTTCATCTTTTAGTGATATTCATTTTAATGAAATATCACTATAATCTAATTTAGAAATAGTAATATCATTATATTTTGTAATCTTTCCATTATTAAGTGCTAATCAAAAATACTTAACTAAAATCTTAGCTCCACTTGATTTTTTATAACTTTCAAATCAAAATATCCCAGACCAAGTATTTTTTAAATCAAGAGCATTAGATTTCTTTATTTTTAATCAAATTTCATTTTCAGAAACTGGAGGTTTCACTTCCTCTCTATCTTGAAAATAATTTTTATTTTCTTCTAGTTTAGTTGCAAAAATAATACTATTTTCTTCTTGAGTAAAATCATCAAACACCTCATAAACTACTGAATTTTCCTCAAAAGAATATGGTAAAGCAATTTTACCAATAATTTCATTTTTAAAATTATAAGAAACTGTAATTGCTTTTGATTCATTATAATTATTTGCAAGTTTATGATTATTATCGTTGGCAAATTGAGAGTGATATAAAATTACAAAAGAGTTAATATCATTATTCTTTAATTTTTGTTTAAATCTATCTTCCATTTTATTAATAACTTCTTCAGATGGGATAGAGTATGAATTATAATCCTCTATCACATACAAAAATCAAACAATTTCACCATTTGACTTTTCATAGGCCGAAATTGGTGCATAATCTCATTGTTGTTGCATATGAATAAATTGTACAATATATTCTTTATACTTACTTAAAGATAAAAACAATTCACTTTTTGGCATTTCTGATTTATGTGATTCATTCTTTTCTTGTTTTTTTAAAAAATCAAATAGTCCCATTTTATTAAAGTTATAATCTTAAATCTTTACAATTTTAGCAAATACACAAACATACTATTAATTTTCCCTAAAAAATCAATATAATCTAGATTTTTTGAGCTTCCTGTACCAGTACATAGGTAGCAATTCTTTTTCAAATTGGCTTTGTATAAAAGAATAACAGGAATAAAAAATGTTTGAAATAATTGAAAATTGTGGTTTTGTATTTTTACTCAAAATGCAAAGCATCAATTGGTTTTAGCTTTGCTGCTTTCCAAGCTGGCATAAGTCAAAAAATTATTCACATAGAGACAGAAACGATAATTGCTATCAAAAGTACATAAGAATTAATTACAGGCTGAAACTCTGGAAAGAAGTTTCATATAACAGTTACAACTCACCATGAAACTCATACTGCTATAACTGAACCTAATAGTGTCAAAATAATTGATTCTATTAAAAATTGGAACATTATATTTTTATTTGTAGCTCAAATTGCTTTTCTAATACCTATTTCTCTTGTTCTTTCTGTTACTGAAACAACCATTATATTCATTATTCAAATACCTCAAACTATAAGTGCTATTGCTCAAATTCAGGCTAAAAGTAAACTAAATTTTGCACTCATTTCATTAAATTGTTTAAGCATTTCTTTATCTGTTCTAGTTTCAAAAGGTAAATCTTCTCAAGTCTTAACTCAAGATTTCTTAAATAAAAAATAATTTAAATATTCTTGAGCTTTTTCAACATTCTCTTCATCTATCGCTGAAACTTCAAATCAACTTATAGAATTATCATTAAATATTCTTTTATAAGTTGTATCTGTTATAAATAAATTGTTATCAAATTCCCAATTTTTCTCTTTTAAAATTCATAAAATTATAAAATTCTCTCAAGCAATATTTATTTTTTTTCAAATAGGAATTGTTCAAGTCATAGGGCTATCCCCTCATCACATAAAAGAATCAGCTTTTTTTATAAAAGCATTTCAAATGATCACAAACTTTTCTCAATTTTTAAAATCATCTTTACTAAAATTGGAACCATATTCAATTTCCAAACTCTTAAAAGCAAAATAGTCATTAGAAATAGGTTTTATACTTCAATAAACATATTGTGAGTCATATGTAGCTTCTCAATTAGGAGCAGAATAATTTATTATTACCTTTTTTATAAGTGGTACTTTTTTTTCTATTTCTTTTGCTAAAGCTTCTGTAAAGATATTTTTTCAAGAACTATCTTCTGATCTAAAATTTTGGCTTACTTTTATTATATTTCAATTATTTCAGATCCCTTCAAGCATACTTTGCTTTGCTCACTCTCAAATAGCAAGCATTATTACAAATGACGAAATACCTATTACAATTCACAAAGTTGATAAAAAAGACCTAAGCTTATTTGCCCAAATTGATGAAATTGCCTGTTTTATAAATAAAAATAATGTCATTTTTTGTATTTTAAATTTTATTTTTCTTCTATTATCTTACCATCTCTTACCAAAATAACTTTTTTTGCATTTTCTGCTATTTCTCTTTCGTGAGTAATCAAGATAATTGTTTTACCTTCATTGTTTAATTTTCTAAAAAGTTCCATAATCTCTGCTGAAGTTTTTGTGTCTAGTGCTCAAGTCGGTTCATCAGCTAACATTATTTTTGGAGAAATAACCAAAGCTCTTGCTATTGCTACTCTTTGTTTTTGTCAACCTGAGATTTCATTTGGCATAGATTTTTCTTTTCCCTCAAGTCATACTATTTTCAAAGACTCTTTTGCTCTTTTATTTGCTTCTCTCAATCAAACTCAAGCATAAATCAAAGGCAATTTAACTTGTTCTAAAACATTTATTCTAGGTATTAATGAATAGTTTTGAAATACAAATCAAATATTTTCTCTTCTAATAATTGACTTTTTATTCTCTTTTAAATTATCTATCCTTTTTCACTCAAAAATGTACTCTCAACTATCATTTGTATCAAGAAGTCAAATAATATTCATCAGAGTTGATTTTCAACTTCAACTTGGTCACATTATAGCTATAAAATCTCAAGATTTCACATTTAAATCTACTTCGTGCAAAACTGTAAAATCTTGCTTTCAAATTTTGTAAGACTTTGTTATTTTCTTTAATTCTAACATTTTATTATTTCAAAATTAAGTTTTTTTAATACATCACATCTATTTGAGCTCAATCATCTATTCATCAGAAATTATCTATTCATCAATTATCAACTTTAGGATTAACTGCTTTAGAATAATCTATTTCCAAAACCTTTTCTCAAACTTCTACTCAAGATTTTACTTCATAATTTATTCAATCTGTAAAACCTAGTTCTATCTCTCTCTTTTCTTCTTTTCAATCTTTAATAATTGTTACATATTTTTCTCAATTTTCTCAAGTCTCAACTGCTGTAAAAGGTACTACAATAGCATTTTTTATTTTATAAGCAATAATTTTAACTTCTGCCTTAAGTCAAGAATATATTTCTACATCTTTTGGTTTTTCAAGTAAAATTTTTGCATCAAATTTTGTAATTCAATTTTCTTCTTTTGGTGTCGTATTAATTTCTAAAACACTTCATGAAAAAACCTTATTGGGGTAAGAATTCATGGTAATCTCTGTAAACATTCATTTTTTTACTTTTGTTATATCTGTTTGATTAATTGAAACATTTATTTCTATAGAATTTGGATCAGAAATAGAAATAAACTTCTGAGTATCAGCATTTAACCTATCTCAAACACTTATATCAAGTTTTGTAATTTTTCAATTAAAAGGTGCTTTTAATACATAATTTTCAAGTTTTTTAATACTATCTTTTAAAGAAACCTCTGCTTGTTTTATAGAATTTTTAAAATTTTTATAACTATTATTTTCGGATAAATTTATAAGTTTCTCTTTATCTTTTAATAAATCATTATAAGAAATCTCAGCTCTTTTCAAAGATATTTCTTCTTGAATAAGATCTTCTTTCTGAGTTTTTTTTAATTTTTCAAAATCAAGTTCTTGCATATAAAATTTATTTTTTGCAATTTCTATTTCTCTTTGCTCATTAGAAATTCAATCTATTTTATCTTTTGATTGAAATTTTCTTTTCATTGATAGTTCAGATTTTTTTAAGTTTATTTCTTTTTGTTTTAATTCATCTTTTAAATCTTCTTTTATTTTTTCAATAGAATTTAAATTTTTTAATTGATCAATAGTAGATGTTAAAGAAGTTAACAAACTACTTGCAGATGAAGCCTGTCAAGAATAATTTGAAGAAGCTGAATCTATATCTGACTTAGAAAATCAAACAGATTCAATACTATCATCAAATCATTTTGAGATAAATAAACAAGCTTTATAATAAGATTCATAATATTTTTTTTCTAGTTCTAATGTTTTTATTATATTCTTTTCATCTTTTTTATCTTTAATATCTTCAAAAGACTTTTTCATTTTATCATAAAAATTATTAGACTCATATAAATAAGTCTTTGCCTTTCAAATATTAGATGAGTTTTTTGCTGAAAAGAAATCTCTATATTCGAACTTTTTATTATCTTTATTTATTCAAAGTATAATAGAAGCATCTTCCAAATCATTTTTTATATCTTTTATTTTTGTTTCTAAAGATAAATAATTTGTTTCTAGATTTGAATAATATTCATTTACTTTTTGTTTTACTTTATTATCAAAATTATTTTTAAATTCTTCAAAATCTCTCTTTTCTTTAGCTAATTTTCTTTTCTCTTCATCAAAATCTAATCAAAAGTTTGAGATTTTTTCTTCCAAACTACTTCTAGCTATTTCTAAACTATTATTTGCATCTTCCAATTCTTTTACTTGTTTTTTCTTTAAATAATTTATATCATATTCTTTTTGGGTTAAGTTTACTTTAGCTAATTCTATATCTAAATCCTTTTGTTTTAATTCTGTTGTATTTATTTTTTCAATAAATTCATTTAATTCATCTTTTGCTTTCTCTACATCAAGTTTTGCCTTTTCTATTTCTGCGTTTACTTCACTAGAATCAATTACTGCTAAAATTTGGTCTTTTTTTACTTCATCTCAAACTTTATAATTTACTTGTAAAACTCTTCAAGCTGTATTAAATCTTAAAGATTGTTCATTTTTAATTTTTGTAGTTCATTTCAAACTTATAGAAGATTCAAAATCCATCTCTTTGACATCATATTCCAACTTTCAAACTTCTGAAAATCATGGATTAAAATCATTTTTATTTCAAGTTTTTCAAGAAAAATATTTTATATATAATAATCAAGAAGCTATTAAAACTATTAAAATTATTATGTATTTCTTTTTCATATTTTTTAATTAAATAAATAAAAACTAAAATACTCCTCACTTTACTAATTCATATCAAATATAAATTACAACAATGTAAGCTTATATTATTGATCTTTAAAAAAATTGGATTTAAAAATAACATTATATCAAAAATAAGAATTCTATTCTTTACATTCTTCAATATTTCTGTTTATCTTTTATTTTCAACGGAAATTCAAAAGAGTATATAAAAATAATTCTAAAAAGCAAGCTATTTTGACTATTTAAAAATAATAAGTACAAAATATATCTGATGTTTCTACAATTGTTTTTATATAGCTAAAATTTTGTCTTTATATTTTAGTAAATTCCGAATCATTTATATATTTACACATAATTTAGTATTTGTAATAAATTAAACTGAATATTATGTAATATAAGTATACTATGGAAGAATATACAAGGAATAAAACTTTTAATGAACATCATTTTACCCCCTTTTTTAATACAGTATATAATCATAAATTTCTCATTTTAGAAATTTTTTAGACTTGAGAGGAAACTAGAAAAATTGACAAAAAAAAGTTATTAACTAAGATAATTAAATTAATAAAAAGAAACTTATAGCTTCTTTAAACTAATGTCATTAAATATAAAACCTAAAAATATGTCTAAAAAAATAGTATTAATTTGAACTGGAATGATATGAATGTCTTTTATCTATTCAGCTCTTCAATCAGACTTAGCTTCGGAATACATTCTAATAGATATTTTTACAGAATATGCTGAGGGAAATAAGCTAGATGTAGAAGATATTCTTCCATATAATACGAAAAATATTTCTATAAAAGTATGAGATTATTCAGATTGTAGTGATGCTAATATAATTGTTATTTGTGCTGGAAGACCACAAAAACAGTGAGAAACTAGATTAGAAATGATTCAAGATAATGCTAAGATTATTAAAAGTATTGGAGTAAAAGTAAAGGATTCTTGATTCTCTGGAATAAGCATTATTGCTTCAAACCCTGTTGATATATTGACTTTTATATACCAACAAGAATATAACTTTCCCAAAGAAAAAGTTATATGAAGTGGTTGCATCTTAGATAGTAATAGACTGAAAGTAGAAATTGCAAAAGAACTAAATATCTTTCCACATGAAGTTGAAGCTTATGTTCTGGGTGAACATGGAGATAGTTCGGTTATGCAATTTTCAAATATAAAAATAAATGGGAAAAAATATGATGATTTTTCAGAAGAAAAGAAAGTAGAAATTTGAAATAAGGTAAGGAATAAAGCTTATAAGATTATAGAGGCAAAAAAAGCTACGTATTTTTGAATAGGAGTAGCCTTAAAGAAACTATGTGAAGATATTATTTTTGATAAAAAAGAAATAGTCTCAGTTTGACACTTTTTTGAAAAAGATAATAAAAAATTATACATTAGTTCACCTTGTATTATTGGTAAAAAAGGTATAGAAGAAATATTAAATTTAGATTTATCTAAAAAAGAACAAGAAGAGTTTAAGAATTCTGTCTGAAAAATTTATAAAGCTTTAAAAGAATACTAAAAATAATAGTAGTTGTTTATTTTCTATCAAAGAAATCCATATTATTTTACTATGTCTAATAAATTATTATTGACTATTAAAATTCATAATTTACTAAAGCGTAGTTATCTAATACCCAATAGGACGAAAGGAGCTGAAAAAGTTCAGGAACATATAGTGCATAAAAAAATTTGCTTTTTAGGAGAAAGTCTATATAATTCGTTCCACATTTGAGACAAAAATAATTTATATTAAGTTTACTTCAACTTAATATAAATTATTAAATAATCAAATTATTTACCTTATATTTTTGTATCGTAAACTAGCGAGCAAATAAAAAAATAATATTATGAAAAGCTGAATACACCCAGAAGTTAAGACTTCTAAAGTAGTATGTTCTTGTGGACAAGAATTTACTGTAAATTCTACTTTAAAAGAAGATGTAACAAGAGTTGAAATATGTTCTAAATGTCATCCATTCTATACTTGAGAACAAAGAATCCTTAAAACAGGTTCAGTTGATAAATTCTATGCTAGAATGAAAAAGACAGAAAAACTTAAAAAATAAAAAAAAACTCTGAAATTATAATTTCAGAGTTTTTTTTTATTAAAACTTATTCTCAAGATCAAACAACAACTTTAGCATGTCTCATAACTCTACCATTTAGTAAATATCATTTTTCAAATTCATCAACTATAATACCCTCTTTTCAAGGTATTTTTGTCATAACATCATGCTTATTTGGATCAACCTCTTTTCAAATAGAATCAAAAGAACTAACTCAAAATCAATCTAAATCCTTTTTTAGAGCTTTTTCCATTGCAAGAATTCATTCATAAAGTCAACCAACTTGTAATTCTTTTGGTGTGTTTGTTATTATTCTTTCTATATCATCAATTCTCGGTAAAATTTTTTTAAGTATATCTGATTTTAAGAAAAAAATCATATCTTCTTTATCTCTTTGTGTTCTTTTTTTAAAGTTATCAAAATCCGCTTGATTTCTTGCCAAAAGATCTTTAAGTTTATCTACTTCGCTATCTGAGGGATTAATTGCTTCTTCTAATTTTTCTTCAACTATTTCTCACTCTTCATTTTCTATCTCTTCAATTTCAGATTGCATATCTTCAATTATATCTTCATTTTTTAATTCATCTTTATCTTTTTTTGTCATTTTTTACATCATTAATATTAATAAATTTTGCAAAAATATTATATAAAAATATATATAAAAATCAAAATTTACTTTACTTTTTATTTTTGATTATTAAAATTTATAAAGATTATAAATTAATAAAATTTTATGAAAATAATATCTTGGAATGTAAATGGGATAAGAGCAGTTGCTAAAAAGTGATTTAAAGAATTTGTTAGTAGTGAAAATCCTGATATTTTATGCATTCAAGAGACAAAAGCTTTTGAAGAACAATTTTTAAAAGAAGTTTGAGAATTAAAGTGATATAAATATTTATGGCATTTATGAACTAGAGCTTGATATGCTTGAACTGCAATATTTTATAAAGAAAATATTGAAGTAATTGATACAAAAAACGATTTTTGAGAAATTGATCATTTTCATTCAGACTGAAGAGTTACAGAGCTAGAATTTTATTACAATGATAAATCTTGAAAAAAAAGGCATACTGTCCTTATTAATTGATATTTTCCAAATTGATGAACTAGAGCAGATTGAACAGAAATGGTTTCTTATAAGCTAGAATTTTATTCTCACTTAATTGAATATACAAGAAAATTAAAAAAAGAATGAAAATTTGTAATTACAACTTGAGATTTTAATATATGTCATACAGAAATTGATATAGCTAGACCAAAAGAAAACCAAAACTCTATATGATTTCTACCAATAGAAAGAGAAAAAATTTGAGAATTTATAAATGATAACAATATTGATGTCTGGAGATATTTGTATCCTGACAAACTAAACGTTTATTCTTGGTGGAGTTATAGAGCATGAGCAAGACCTAGAAATATTTGATGGAGAATAGATTATTTTATAATTAACTCTTCTGATTCTTGATATGTAGACGATATATCATACCTAAATGATATAATGTGAAGTGACCATTGTCCTGTTATGCTAAAAATTAAATAATTTTTCTATAAAAATTTTATGAATCAATTTGAAGAAAAGTTTTTCTTAAAATATGTACCCAATTGAGAGGTTCTAAAATGAGTTATTCATCAACATTGGCTAGGAATAGTTAATATTTTAATTTTATGGCTTTCCTTATGAGCACTTATTCCCTCTTTTTTGTATTATTATTCAGAAAGATTAAAAGAGTTAATCCCATTTTATTACTTAGAATGATTACTTATATTTATTTTTATAAAGGTAATATATGAGATTTTCAATTGGTATAATGATGTATGGATAATTACTAATCAGTGAGTAGTAGAACTTGAATGGGCTTTATTTTCAACAAATATGAAAACTGTTAAATATGAAAACATAGAATGAGTTGAAGTAGAACAATATTGAATTTGGGATACTGTATTCAATAAATGAGATATAGTAATTGCAAAAATATGAGATGATGAATTTAGATTGTTTAATGCAAAGATACCTTATGATGCAGTAAATAAAATTGAGAAATTTAGTAAAGAAAAATGAGAAGAATCAAATAACGAGAAAATGGACAAATTTGATATAATTATGGAAGCTCTAAGTTGAGTTGTAGAAGATTATTTAGATAAAAAATGAACTAGTAAGAAAACTAAAAAAGAATTAAAAAATCATGACGAAAAAGAAGAAGAAATTTCTGAGCAATTCGTAAATAAATATAAGAAAATTCCAACTAATTCAATAGATTTAAGATAATAATTTAATGATTAATAAAGATTTATCATCAATTCCTAAAAAACCATGAGTTTATCTATTTATGGATAAAAATGGTAAAATAATATATATATGAAAATCTATAAATCTTTTTTCTAGAGTTAATTCCTATTTCAATGGAAAGTCAAAACTTAGTTTTGCAAAAAAACAAATGGTAAAACAAATAGTTGATATAAAAACTATAATAGTAAATAATGAAACTGAAAGTTTAATACTTGAAACAACTCTAATAAAAAAGCATCTTCCTAAGTATAATATTCTTATGAAAGATGGTAAAAATCATATATATATAAAAATAACAAAAGAAGAAATCCCTAGAATAATAAAAACAAGAACAAAAAATAAATCCTGATTATATTTCTGACCGTATATTAGTACAAATTATGTAAATAATATATTAAAAATTGTTAAGAAAAATTTTTGATATAGAAGCTGTAATTTAAATTTTACACTTAATAAAAATAATAATTTAGAAATTAGGAACTTATGAAACTTTAAAATACCATGTATTGATTATTATATAAAAAGGTGTTCTGGACCTTGTTTATTAAAAGAAGCTAATATAAATGAGTATAAAAAATCAATTGAAAAAATAAAAAATATTTTTAAAGGAAATTTAAAAGAAACTCAAGAGAACCTTATAAAAAAAATGGAATTTTATGCTAAAAATCTTGAATTTGAGAAAGCATGAAACATAAAAAAAGAGTTAGAAGCAATTCAAATATTAGCAACAAAACAAATAGTTAGTGGTTCTATAAAATGAAACTACGATATTATAAACTTTTGTGAAAAGTTTGATAATTTTTATATATGATTAATTGAAATCAGAAATAGTAAAATAATTTGATACTACAGTTATGAAGTTCAAAATAATCTGAAAGAATCAAAAGAAAATATAATTATATCTTTTATTGAGTGAAAACTTAGTTTATACTTAAGTGAAAATGGATCTTCTATTCCTATCTTTATTCTACCAAATATAATCAAAAAAGACTGAATATCTTTTAATAATATAAAAATTGAAACTCCTTCAATATGAAACAAACTTGATTTACTAAAATTATGTTACAAAAACATATATGAATTCGCTATGAAAAAACATTTAGCAAGTTTAAGCACAAAAAGATATACAAAACAAAATATGAAAAACTTGCTTCATATTCTTTGATATAATAGAATTAATAAAGAAATTACTTTTGAATGCAATGATATTTCTCATTTATCATGAACTCATACCGTTGCAAGTAGAAGTATTATTATAAATTGAAAATCAGATACTAGTAAATACAAAAAGTTTAGAATAAAAAATCTTAAAGAATGAAAGATTGACGATTTTGACTCAATGAGAGAGATAATAACTAGAAGAATTAAAGAAATTAAAAAAAATTGAATTATTCCTGATTTAATAATTATTGATTGATGAAAATGACAACTTAGTAGCGTTTATGAAATTATTAAAAAGTCTTGAATAAGTGTGCAAGTCGTTTCAATAGCCAAAAGAGAAGAAGAATTATTTGTGCCAAACAATCCTAACCCATTTATATTAAAAAAAGATTCTTTAGAATTAAAACTTATACAAAAAATCAGAGACGAAGCACATAGATTTGCTATAACTTTTAATAGAGACTCTAGAAATAAATCTATGAAAAAAAATATCTTAGAATCATTGCCTTGAATTTGACCCAAGACAAGAAAGAAAATATTAAGTATTTTTTGATCTATTGAATGATTAGAAAAAGCATCTAGCGATGATTTAGAAAAGAATCTAAGCAATAATGTAATTAAAATTCTAGAAAATCACTGATTAATTAATAATTAAATTAAGATATATGTATAACCTATTTTTGCATTTCCTTCAAATTTTTTTCAATATCTTCATTCACCTTTTTCTCTTCTGATAATAAAGAAAGAAAAATATGTAATATTATAACCAATATTACAAGCCATTTCTTTTTATTATCATTTTTACTAGAATCAAATATTGCTTTTTTATTAAAATTAATATTTAATTCTTTTTCGTAATCTGGTAAACATGAAGACTTAAAATTTATAGCTAATTTGTAATATGTTTTGTTAATTCCTTCAACCCATCATTGACTAAAAACAGGTATTAATATTTCATTGATTTTATCGTAGTCATTATCTAATAACTTAATATTATTTATATTAAACTCTCCTTTTCATTCATCATAAAATAATTGTAATCACTTAATCTTAGTAGTTTCTTTCGTAAGATTTTTCCATCTCCATTTAAAAGAACTTAAATAGGTATCTAATCTCACAGAAAATATATAATCTATTGACTTATCAATATTGAGAATTTCAAATTCTTTAAATATATGATATATACTTAGTTCTCAAGTTTTTAATTTTTCATTAATATTGTATGATATAGTATTTGATGAGTTTATGTTTATATTATAAGTACTACTTAAAAGAATTCTTTTATAAATTATTTCTATGATTTTAGAAATTGCATAAAAAAATATAGCTCAAATAAAAGTTTTCTTAAATAGTATTGGTAAAATATCAGATTTTATTAATATTGTTAAAATAAATAAAATTATAGGAACTATAGAAAAGCATTTATAAAAAAGTCAATATATTCTAGAATTTAATACGAAATGTAATAAAGAAAATAAAATAGATCTATTTTTCATATTATTTAATAAATCTTTATTAATATAGTCTTCTCCAAAATTATTTATATAAGCTCCCCCAAAATTATTTATATTTAGTGAAGCAAGATATAATCAATTAAATTCTTTTTTTAATAAAACTTTGTCATCTGTTATATTTTTATTTTCTTTTAGTTGATTCTCATTACTTTTAGAACTATAATTAATAAAAGTTAAACTATCAATCCATCTATAATCTATAATATTTTTAAAATTCAATTCTTTATATTTATCACTTGAAAAAATAATTTTAGGAATAACTTCTTTTTTTATATTTAAGTTATCCACTTTTATGTATATAAAATTCTTAATTTTTATATATTCTTTCTCAAGATCTTTTATATTTGGTAAAGTAAGATAGTATCAATCAAATTCTGTTTTGAATAAAACTTGCCCTTCTGTTATATTTGTTAATTGATCTTTATTACTTTTGGAATATCCATAATATATAATTCTCTCTAAACCTTTATCTGCCTCTATTATAAAACCTTTATCACATCCACAGTATATAATTTTTTCTGGAGTTGACTTTTTAGATTTATTACTTAGGAGAGTAGATTTAGGAATAACTGCTTTTTTTATTGCATCTATAGGATTTCATGTGATATTAGGCATTCTAATAGGAATAGAAGTTCTATATTCCTTTTCTCCTTCAAATTCAATATTTTTATCTAAAATAATATTTTTTCTATTAATAAAGTGATTATTTCAATAACAAATAATACTTGTTCAATAATAAATAGAAACTTTTTTTACTTTCTGATAAGTATTATTAGCAGTTTTTAATTTAAATGATAAATTTATATTTTTATCAATTCAATATAAATAATTTTCTTTATCTAAACTAATATCAATAACTCTTATTTTCATATTTATATTCCATATTCTATGTATAAACAATGTTCTCTTAAGAAAATACTTTAAAACAATTATCCTGTTTTGCAAATTTTATATTAAAAATAATTTTTTATATATTATAAATACTGATAGAAAAATTTTTTTTATTTTGCTTTATTTAACAAAATATATTATAATATTTAATATATAACTAAAATAAAAAAAATTATGAAAGATATTTTAAAAAAATATAATAAGAAAAAACATATTCAAAATATTTGAATAATAGTAACTAGTTTGGCTTTAGCTATTTGAGTTAATTATTTCATATTTAACAATGATGAAATATCAAAAAATCTAAAAACAAATGTAAATGAAGCAATTGTTGAAGAAAAAAAAGCTGATTTATATATAGAAAATTCTACAAATACTTATTCAGTAAAAGCATGACAAGATATGAATAATGTTGAAAATATATCTTTTTCTCTAACTTACAATTCAGAAAATATAAAAATTGATGAAATGAACTGATGAAATGATAATATTGACTTAATGAACTTATCAAATTATCCATGAGTTAATACAATTGTTATAAATATAGAGAAACCTATAAATATAAAAAAATGAAAGGAAATAATAAATTTCAAAATAAAAAAATTAAATGAGGTGAATGAAAATATAAATATAATAAGTGCAAATTTTACAGATAGTGAGTGAGAAACATTTTTATTATCAACTTCTGGAATAGATTTATAAATACAAAAAATCTTTATACTTAAAACTCACATCTAAAAAAATCTAAATTTTTATTATTACAAAAGAGTTTTTCAGATGTCCCTTAAATGTACTTGAATAAAAATAATAAACTATTATAGTTTTTCTATAATAGTTTATTATTTTATATAAAATATATGATTTACGACACTCATTGTCATCCTAATTTAGCAAATAAAAAACTTACAAATTATATAATAGAGAACTTTAAAAAAGAAAATCCAAAAGGTTTTTTGAATGCTATATGAACAAATCTTGAAGATTCTGAAGATGTAATAAAAATATCAAGATCTAATCCGAATATATTTTGTTCAATATGAATTCATCCAACTGACTCTATAAAATATAGTTGAAAACTAAACGAATCCTTAGAAATTCTAGAAAAATTATATATAAAAAATAAAGATAAAGTTGTAGCGATATGAGAATGTTGATTAGATTACTATTGGATGCAATCTCTTATAGATAAATATAAATTATCAGAAAAAGAAATAAAAAAAATTCAAAAAGACTTTTTTATTGCACAAATAAAATTAGCTAAAAAATACAATTTACCTATTATTATACACAATAGAAATACAAAAGACGATATATTAAAAACTTTAATAGAAAATAACTATAAAAATTTTATTTTCCACTGTTATACAGAAGATTTTGAATATGCAATGGAATTAATTTCTTTTTCCCCAGAATGCAAAATTAGTTTTAGTTGAATAGTTACTTTTAATAATGCTGAAAAAGTTCAAGAAACTGCAAAAAAAATAAGTTTAAAGAATATATTGATAGAAACAGATAGTCCCTTCCTAACTCCTACTCCATATAGGTGAAAAGAAGAAAATGAACCAATATATGTAAAATATGTTTTAGAAAAGATAATCAAATTAAGGAAAGAACCTAGTAATGAGATAAGGAAACAAATATTTAAAAATAGCTTAGACACTTTCTTCTAAACTATTTTTTTTCTATAGATTTATTATATAATTCCCTAAATCATTTTACATCTCAATAATCTGCAAAATATTGTTGTGAAGAATGTGATGCTTTCATCCTTCTTGAATGTTTTATTGGGCACCAATATCTTTCAGTTTTTCATGCTATTTCTCAGCCATAAGACATCAGTCAATTAAAGTATGAGCAATATAGACAATTAAATTTTTCAAGAATATTTAAATAATCTAAATGTTTCCTATCATAACTAAAAAAATCCTTTCTTTTAACTAGTTCTATATTATAAAGTCTAAAAACCACATTCATATAAACAACAAGACAAATATCAATGAAAATTGCTGGAACTACCATTGGATATATAAATAATGCTCAAAGTAAATTCTTTAATTTTGCATTAAAAATATACTTCAATAATCATTCTTTAAACCTTTTATTATATTCTCTTATTTTTTTATCAAAAACTAATTCTCATCCTTTAAAAGAAAAACCGTATTTACCTCTGAGAGCCTCATATTCTTTAAATAATTCTTGTTTTTTTTGTTCTATTTCTTTTAATAAAAGGTTAATTTTAGATTTCATAGATTAAATTATTTTATAAAATATAATTTATTATAGCATTTAATTGATTTAAATAAAAATTTATTTCAATAAAGATGGATCTATTAAGAAACATCTGAAAAATTCACATCTAGAAAAAAATAATCTTTTTTGCTAATTTTTCCTTAAATTTTTTCCCCTATGCAAAGGCATAAGAAAAAAACTTTGCAAAAAAATTATCTAAAAAATCTAAATTTTTATTCTTACGAAGGAGTTTTTCAGATGTTCCTTAAGTTCTTTATTAGCAACTTTATTAGTAATAAATAAATTATAAAAAATAAGAATCAATAAAATAAAATATCATAATAAAGTCCTAAAGGATAATTATTAATTAAAAAACTTCATCAGAAAAATAAAATTATAAAAATAATTAGTACTTTTATAATAAAAGATACTGGAATTTTCACTCTTATAATATCTTTACTATAATAATATCATAATACCATTAAAATAATTTGAGATAACACAGTTATTATTCATGCTCATATAAATGAGTATTTAGGTATTAAGATTATATTTCAAATAATATTAAATATAGTTATAAAAATATTTATTTTAAGTAATTTTGACTGATTTTTTGATGCTATAAAAATATAAATAAATAATAATGAAATAAAATAAAAAAGTACAACTAATAAAACTATTAAAAATGCCTCAGATGAGTTATATATATGATTAGGTGAAAGATATGATTCATTTGCTATTATCTTAATTACATGATTTCTAAATAATGAACCTAGAAGAAAAACTAAAGTTCAAAAAGCAAATAAAATTTTAAAAGAAATACTAAAAACCTTTTTTATTCTTTTTTTATTATTATCCTCAAAATCTCTGGTTAAACTTGGCAATATAGAATTTAGATAAAATCATCACATAACCATTACAACTTCAACTATTTTCATTGGAAGTGAATAAAGAGCAATTGATATATCTGCGTTATCTTTACTTTCAAGTAATGACAACAGAATAATATCAACCTTAAAATAAACCACTGATAAAAACAATGCAATTCAATATGGTAAAGAAGTTTTAAATATAAATTTAATATATTCCCAATCAAATTTGAAAAAAAATGAAGATATTTTTTTGTTTGCATACCGATAATTTAGTCAGGTATTAATACTTATTCATATTAATCATGATATAAATATCAATATAAAAGGAATATCTAAATCTCTAATATCTTGCTTACTAAATAAAAAGTAAACTATTAAAATAATAAATCAGATATTGAATAATTTTCATGTTATTGCAGAAAAAAGCGAATATTCCATTTTCATATGAGCTTGCATTAAGGCAAGAATAGAAGAATTAAATAATGATATAAGAGTAAAAAATCAAGCTATAAATATTCAAATCATTGCTAGCTCATAATTATAACCTGGTAAGAAATAAGCAATAAGTAAACTTAATATTATAATAAATATTCATAAAAGTAACCTCAGTGTCATTATATTTCACACTATTTTTGAACTATCAGACTTATTATTGGTTATTTCTCTTACTGCAATGGTATAAAGTCATAAATCTGCAATAAAAGCAAATATTCAAAGATAATTATATATCTTAGAATAAAGTCAATAAAGCTCTATACTTAAATAATTTGTAAGTATATTTATCAAAAAAATTGATATAACTGCAGTAGCAGCTTTTGATAATATTTGCGCTATAGTGTTTGTTGCAATCTTCTTAAACAAGTGATATAATTATAAAATATTCTTTAAGACATTATACTTATTTATATTTCTTTACAATATTTAAAATATAAATAATATATTGCTTATATAATAATTAACCAAAAACGTATGAAAAACTTTTTTCTTTTGATAACAATAATTATTATCTGATTTGTTTCTTATTATAGAGAAAATATAATGAAATATTATAATAAAGAAATATTGGGAATAGAAATTAAAGAAATTGATGAAAGTACATCTACTTGAATCGTTGAAAAAGAAAAAAATAAAGAAATAAAAAATAAGAAAATAGATAAAAAAAAGGCAAAAAGTAAAATTGATACACTAAGAAAAAGATATGCTCTTAGGTGATTAATAATATCATGAGATTTACATTTTGAAAATAGTAGACTTGCATTAGCTCTCCAAAAATATTTAGAAGCATATAAACAAAATCCTAATGATGAATTAACAATAAAAAAAATATGAGACACATATTTTGAAATGAAAAAGTATGATTCAGCTTATAAAAATTTTAAAAGTATAATAAATTCAAATGTTCTTGATAAAGAAAAAGTATTATTATCATATTTATATTCAACTGAAATAAACTCAAATAATATAGAAGAAGTTTTAAAGGAAATAGATTTATTCTGATTTAATGAGGAAGAGAATTTTTTCTATAAAAATAGTATAAAATGTTTAAGCGATTATCATGTTTGTAAGCTAGATTTTTGAAATTATTTTACTAATTTCCCTGATATTAAATCAGAAAAGTTAATTTGAGTAAAAAAAGCAATAAAAAATTATAAAGATTTTAAAGTTGATGAAGTATATTACAAGAATTTCTTAGTACTTGGCGAGTTATTTAAAGCAAAACTATATCCTATCTCAATAAAACTATGAAAAGATTTATTGTTAGAAAAAGAAGATTATAAAAATGTAATTAAAATAATCTGAAAGAGTTATTTTGAATTATGAAAGTATGAATTAGCAAAAGAATTTTTCCAAAAATTCTATGAATTAGACAAAAAAGACTCAGATGTTACATATTTATTATGAGTTACACATATAAAGCTTCATGATTATTTATTAGCTAGTATAAACCTAAAAAACACAATTGAACTTTGATACGAGAATCCTATAAATGTGAAAAGGAGATTAATATATGCATATTATGAACTATGAGAAACAGAAAGAATGCTTAAAGAGTTTCAAAATCTAGTAGAAACTGAAGAACCTAATTTAGATATAGAAGATTTAAGTTTAGCTATATATTACCACATAATAAATGAAAAAAATTTATTAGCTAAAAAATATGCAAAATTATGAATAAAACTTTTTCCTCTTGAATGAATATTTTATTGATATCTATGATGGATGGAAAAAGATGCTTGAAACATTGAAATTGCAGAAAAGAATTTAAGAAAATGACTAAAATTAGATCGTCATAATCCTTTGATTTTGTTAAATTTATGACAAATAGAATTAAAAAAATGAAATCCTGTAAAGTCAATTATATACTTTAAAAAAACTATAAAAATAGATAAATGACAAGTTTTTTGAGAGAATGCTAAAAAATGGCTTGAAAAAGCAAATAAAATAATCTTAGAAGAAAAAAAGGCAAAAGAAAAAGAAAAAACTATTATTAAAGAAAATAAGAATTCAGATAATGAAATTAATTGATAAAACTATTATCACTAAAATAAAGATACTATGTCTATAGAAAAAGAAAAGAAAATAAGCGATAACGAAAAATCTAATGAAATTTGAAAATTGGATTATAAAACTCAAGAAGTTGCTTGAAAATTAAACGAGAAAACTTGAATAAAAAAAGAAACCACAATTGAGTTAACAGATGCACAACTTGATGCATTAAGAAAGTCAGTTAGTAATAATAAAGAAAAAAATGAAAGTAACTTCACAGAAAATAAAAATGAAAGTGTACTAAGCAAGAGAGAAGGTTTTTTTTCAGAAAAAAGTAGTTTTAAACCTTTTAAAATAAATCCAGAAAAAAATACTTTTGATCAAAATATAGATGCTCTAAAATATACATGAAAAACAGTACTAAATTTTTCTATGTGAGTTTGAAAATGAATTATAAATACTCCTAAAGACCTTATTTCTTTGATAAAAGGAGAGAAAGTATACGAAAAACCAAATCTTCCTAATGAATTTTCCAATTAAAGAATTGTTCTAATTCTAATCTTTCATCATCAAATTTGAATAGTTTTCAGCTTTTTTTAAGCACTTTTAAAACTTCATCAACTATTTTTTCTGAAACATTTTCTCAGTATAGATGTTTTTTGTTAATCATTTTTTTGTTTCAAATAGCTCATTTAACTATATCAGCAATTAAACAAGAATTTATTGGTGGCGCTATAATATTTGTTCAAGCAAGTATTGTTTCTGTTCTATCACTTCAAAATCTAATAGTTACACAAGGAACTCAAACTATATTTGCTTCTTCTTGCATACTTCAACTATCCGTAACAACTGCTCAAGCTTTTGAAATCATATCTATAACCTCAGCATGATGAGCTAAAGCTGGTCAGTAAGCAAAATTCTCTTTGTGTTTTTTAACTAAATTTTCTATATCTTTCCTAAGTCAATAATTATCAATTGCAAATTCTGAAGCATAAAGACCTAAAAAACAAACATAAACTCAATCTTCTACTAACTTTTTTATAGCATTATAAATAACTAAAAATCTTTCTTTTTTAGAACAATTTTCTCTTCTATGAATTGTTATGAAAATAAAAGGTTTTCATTTCATATTTGGAAATATTTCAAAAGCTCTAGAATTTTGCATTTTTTGCTTTGAAATTTCAACAGCATCAGCTACACTATTTCAAACTATTTTTATATTTTCTTTTGAAAATCCTTCATCTATAAGAGTTTTTTTATAAAGCTCAACTGGAGCTGCAAAAAATCAAGTTGAACCTTCAATTCATCTTGTATCAAATTGTTCCGGATAAGGTTCTATACTTCATCTTTCATATATTTTAAAATCCTGTAAATCTTTATAATATTTATCCCAATCAAATTTATCTTTAGAATAATTTTTAAATAAGTTATGATAAAACTCTTTATTTGGTGTAAAAGTCCTAATTCCAGCCTCAACATGAACAACTGCAAATTTATTTAAAAAAGCAGCTTTATCGGCGGTTGTAGCGGTCATTGTATCTCAATGAACATAAGGAATGGGTATTTTTTTATAAGCTTTATAAATACTTACAAGTATATCTCAAAGTCTCTCAACTATAAGAGAATATTTTTTATGAATATCTCAAAAAATATTTAAGTTAATATCAACTACCATACCAAATTCATCTAATACTCATTTACTTAAATTATAATCATAATGTTGTCATGTATGAATTAAAACTACAAGTTCTCCCCTTTTTTTGAGTTCTAAATAAAGAGGAGCTTGTTTTATAATATCAGGTTTTGTTGCTATCATTATAATATGAGCATATTTTTTTTCATTTGCTTGCAAGTCTTTATAAAATCATTCTCTTACAAAAACTTGATTATCTTTTTCTTGTTTAGTCATAATTTAATTTAAAAAGTAAGATTTTTATGTTCCTCTAAATTAATACCATAATGCCTATATACTTTTTTTGTATTAATTGAGGTTACATCATTAGTACTATATCATAACTGCTTCACAATATCTAATATTGCATCCTTTGAGCTTCACTCAATTTCAAGATATGTTGGAATCATCGGCCAAGAATCTATTTCTATATTCACACCATTTAAAATATAGCTTTCTCTTTTGTTTTCCTGGTAAGACTTATGTTTATATCACAACTCCTTCAACATACTATGTGTAGTATCAAAATCAGATACTTCTATTTCACTCTCCCTCGTACCATCTATATCATCAGATGAAATTTCTTTAATTGTAAGAGAACTTTTACTCCCATTTGTTCTTAATCTAATCCACTTATTCATATCTATAGGAGAAAAATCATATACATATCTTCTAAAACTTGATTCTCCCAATTTTTCTGCGCCCAGTGCATTTAATTTCTTTTTTATTTCTCACTCATTTATACCTAATATTTTAACCTCTAACTCTATTTTTTTCATATTTTTAATTTAATATATAATTCAATTCCTCAAATGGACTAGATTTTGATAATTCTTCTATCCTCTATACCAGAGTCATTATATCACCTCAATTATAAAATTTCTAAATAGATTTTTTTATAAATTTTGCGACAAAAAAACCTTCTGATTCCTCATTTGGAATAATTCTAAGACTTTTTTCAACTTCTTTTTTGTAAACAGTATCTCAAAATTTTAATATTCATTTTTTTGAATTACTTATTTTTGAATCTGATGATATATCTATTATTTCTAATTCAGGATAATTGCAAAGTAAAAAATGTACTATTCATTCATTTTCTTCAGGAGAAAGTGTACAAGTTGAATAAATTAATTCTCAACCTACTTTTAATAAATCTAGATTATTTCTTAGTATATCTTTTTGTATTTTATAGTTCCTTTTTATATTTCAAAGTGTCCAATTTTTCCAAATTTTTTCATTATTTAAGTTTATTCTTCACTCAGAAGAACAAGGTGCATCAAATAGTATAGAATCAAAGTATCAAGGAGAAAATACTGGTAAATCATCAAACTTCTTATCTTCAATATCATTAATATCTTTTAAGAATCTTGAATCAGCTTTTATAACTGTGATATTCTTAGCTCATTGTCTTTTTATTGTGAAATTTAATTTATCAATTCTTATCTTATTAATATCGACTGCTACAACCTCTCATTTATTAGCCATCTTAGATGAAATTTGTGTGGTTTTAGATCATGGAGAGGCAGTCAAATCTAAAACTTTAAAATTATCTTTTAAGTCCATAAAAGTAACAGGTATTTGACTTGATAATCATTGAACATATATTTTTCATAAATCATTAAGTTTGGTATTCCATAAGTCTTTTTCCGTTCAATTAATAAGGATATATCAATTTTCTAGAGGGTAGTACTTTTGTATTTTCAAATTTAATTTCCCAAAATAATCTTCTACCTCTTTATTTGTAGTTTTCAAAGTATTTATCCTAAAAGTAGGCTTTCTTTTTTTACAAGTGAAACCTTCTTTTAATATTTCTAATTCTTTTTCAGAATAAATTAATTTTAATCTATCTAAAAATTCAAGTGGTAATTTATTTAAAAGTTCTTTATTTTCCATAGTTATTTTTTTCATATTTTTAATTCTATTTCTTTATTTTTATCTTCCATATAAACAAGAAATTCTTTTTTCTTAAATTTCCATATATATATTCATCCTATTATCATAGTTCAAGTCAATATATATCAAAAATATCTTAATATTTCTTCATAATATTCTGCAAAAAATACTCATAAAAATATTATAACTACAGACCGTAATACTGATCATATTACATTATAAATCCAAAAAATTTTTTTATCCATTTTCATAGTTCATGCTATAAATGGAACAAATGCACGAGCTAAATTATGAAATTTTCAAAGTATTATTCAAGAAGCCCCCCATTTTTTTATTCACTTTTTCAGATATTTAACCTCAGTTTCTCAAATACCAAACCATAATCAATATTTTTTGAAAAAACCTTCTCAATAATACCTTCATAGTATATATCATATTCAATTAGAAATAATAGCTCATATACTTGCTATCAAAACTGTATAAAATAAATTCACTTTTGAGATATTTCCAAAAAAACCTCAAACAATCATAAGTATATTTTGTCATGGAACAACAACTCAAAGAACAGGAAATCACTCTATTAATCAAGAAAGAAAAATTATAACATAATTCCAATATCAAATCAGATGAATTATTCATTCTATCCACTTAATAAATGAAACTACTATATCTGGTTTAAATATAGTGATTAAAGCTAAAATAAAAGTTAATGCAATTAATCATTTCATAACAATATCTAGTATTTTTTTTAACATATTTTTTACTTTATATTTTTAATTTAAATTAGTTTATATTTAAAGTGAATTTTTACAAATTATAATTGAATTTTTATAATTTTGTTTTATTAAAAAAGATAGTAAATATTATCAATTTACTACCTTTTTAATACTTTTTAATTTATTTTATTTCAGTTTTCCAAAAAATAGAGAATTTTTGTTATATAAAGCAATAGAATCGTTAATTTTATTATGTTTCATAATTATTTTTGTTAAAACAACATCAAAATTAAGATATATATTGGCATTGGTATTAGTAATAATTGTATCATACTCAACTCAAGATCATTCAAGTTTGTAAATATATACATTTTCATAAATACTATTTACTACAATTAATGCATTCTTACTTGGAATATAACGAAAACGTCCATATGTTCAATTTTTATTAGCCTGAGTTGGAATTATTTGATTTAAATTAGAATTAACTATTCTGCTCCATTTCCATGTTTTTCAATCTAATGCATATAAAGATTCTCATCAATTCCAAACAACAAACTTCTTTAAAGTTGGTACATAAGCTAATCAAGGAGCTATTTTTCAAGTAGTCAAAGCTTCTGGCAAATTAACAGTATTTA
>PDTW01000003.1 GCA_002749055.1 Candidatus Altimarinota bacterium
GGATTCAAGTTTAAAAATCATTTTTATTGCCCTTTGGAGTTGTAATTTCTCTGATTTACCATTTCAAGTCACTGCTTTCTTAACTTGAAGGGGAGTATACTCTGATAGCTTTAAACCTGCCTTAATAATTTCATATAAAACAACACCTCTAGCATGACTAACATCTATTGCTGTTTTTACATTAGTTTGAAAAAAAAGTTTTTCAACAACAATTAAACAGGGCTTATATTTGTTAATCAAATCTTTTATATCATTTCATATTTCTAATAATTTTATTGATAAATCTATGTTTGCTGTTGTTTTAAAAATTCAATAATCAACTAAATTAATATTTCAATTTAATTTTTCCACAACTCAAAATCATGTAGTAGTCGTTCAAGGATCTATACCAATAACTATCATTATTATAAATTAATTACTTAAAAATCTTACCATGCTCAAACTTTTTTACTTGTATTATATTGATTTCAATCAACTCAATAATATTTAATATTAGTTAAATAATATTTTAAAACTGGAGACTGATTAGGTATATTAGAATCATAATTGTAACTTTCTTTTCATGAAAAAACAGAGCTAAGATTAGGGGTAAATCAAGTTCTCACATAAGAAGATTGTGCTCATTTTAAAAATGAATCCCATCATGAGATACTTGGTATAACAATTTCAGAGGCTCAAAAAGTATCAATACTTCAATCAGCAAATAATGAATGTCAAACTCATGCTAAAAGTGAATTTGAATTTAAATCATTAGAATAAATACTATAATTTCAATAATAACTATTATTAAGAGGAGATGAAACATAACTTATAGAATTATAATTATTATATATCCTTGTGTCATTATAAATATTATTCTCACTTGAATCTGAAAATAACATTCAAAACTCAGAATTATTATAGATTAACAAATTTGAAAGAGTATTATTTGAAGATATATTATGAAAAATTCAAACTCTGTTATTAAATAAAATCATATTTGAAAAAGTACTATTATAAGAAGAACCTAATTCTAATCAAGTTTGATTAGAGTAAGACATTATATTATTTGTAATATTACTAGTTCATGTTAATTTTATTCAATTAACATTATGATAAGCCAGAATATTATTCAAAGTATTAAAATTTCAAGAAACAAATATTCATGTAAGTACTCAATTAAATACTTTTATATTATTAAAGGTAGAATTATTAGTTTTAGCATCTATTAAATAATTATTTCAGGTAAAAGTTGGATAAGCTCAATCAATAATAATATTATCAATAATAATATTTGTTTCATTATTGGTATTTAATAATGAAGAAATAGAATTATTATCTACCTTTAAAAAAACATTTCCAACTCAAATTATTCAAGAACAACTAGCTAAATTCACAGATCTTGAGAGCCTATAACTTCAAGGTGCTAACCTATAAATAGTATTAGTTGTCAAATTAGCAGGTATAACATCAAGTCAAGGAGATAAATCAACAATACTCATAGAAGAAGTATCACAAGAATTGTTAATCCAGTTCTCACTATATATACTTCCATTTGCAAATAAAGATCTAGCATCCAAATAGTAAAACCAACTATTAGTTGGTGGAATAGTAATAGGTCCTTCTGTTAGATTTTCACTACAACCAGAAAGATTTTTTATGTTATTTTTCACAAAAAAACAAGAAAATTGTTTTACCTTTTTAGTTGGATTTAACAAATCTATAGGCAATTTTTCATTTGAGAAATCAATATAATTAGATTGTTTTTCCAAAATTGTTGATTCATAAGCTAATTGCATTTTTCTAAGCAAAATTATTCTTTCATTTTCACTAAGAGTCAAAGGTTTTATAGCTCAATGATATAATTCATAAACAATCGGATTAAAATCATAAGTTTTATCCGTATTGAATTCAGTTCCTTTATAATTTCAAGCTATAACATTTGATCATTTATATGCAAATTTTTTATTAGAGAAAATATCTTCAAGATTTGTGAGCGATAAATCTCAACTTATTATTGTAGGAACAGCTAATAAATATAAAGAAGTTCAGTCTTTTACTTTTAAAACCTTTCAATTATACCTTCAAACAACCACACTTGTTCAAATTTTATCTCAAATTCAAGCATAAGTTTTATTCAAAAAATTCGAATTTGTTACCATCTCTCATTCAACAGCTGCTGCTAATTCATATTCTTTTTTATCATTAGTCAAAGAATATGTATAATATTTCTCTGTTTGTGGATCAAATGGAATTTTATTTATTCATTCTACATTTCTAAAAGTTGATTCTCAAAAAACTCACTGAGTCCAAGCATTTAATCATTTATAACTAATAACTGTTCAAGAGCTTACATCTGGATATTTTCAAGTTTTATCATGAGAAGCATCGAGAGATAATTTTATATTCTTTAAATCAGTGACTCTAAGAGTGTCCCTACTATTTTTTGTATATCAAGAATATGACAAAAAAGAAATTCACATTAAAATCACCAATACTGTAATTATAACTATTAATTCAACAATAGTGAAAGCAAATAACTTCTTATTCATAGTACCTTTTTAATAAATAATCTCTTAAAAGTTTAATTATTTTTAATATTAAATCAAGAAGCATTTTTTTTTGTTATTTTTGATATTTTTTATATAATGAAAAAAATATTTATTAAAAATAACATTAGTGGTTATAACTAAAAAAGCAGTAGATAGTGAATATTATAAAAATAAAACAAGACAACTATTAAAAAAGCTTGATATTAATTATAATAATGTATCGTATTACATTAATTCATTTATACACAAATCAATAGTAAATGAGAGACCTGATTTTACACCTAAAGATAATGAAAGGCTTGAATTTTTGTGAGATGCTGTGCTTGAATTAATAATAACTGATAATTTATTTAATGATTTCCCTGAAAAACCAGAATGAGAATTAACAGATATGAGAAGTTCTATTGTAAGAGGGACTAATTTAGCTAATATAGCTATAAAACTAAACTTAGAAGAACATTTATTATTATGAAAATGAGAGGAGTTATCTTGATGAAGAAATAACAATTACTTACTGGCAAACTTAGTAGAAGCATTTTTGTGAGCAATATATACTGATTTAGGTTATGATACAGCTTGTGATTTTGTTAATAAATATATTTATCCAAGTTTAAAAGATATAACTAAATCAAATTCATTCAAAGATTACAAAACACTAGTACAAGAATTAGCTCAATCAAACTTAGATATTACTCCACATTACGAAGTAATATCAGAATCTTGACCAGATCATAATAAAAATTTTGTAGTATGAGTGTTTCTTTGAAAAAAGAAAATTTGAGAATGAACATGAACTAGTAAGAAAAAAGCCCAGGAAGAAGCTGCAAAAAACTGATATAATAAGATTTCTAATTAAAATATATTTTTTAATCATAAAAAATGATTTACCTATTTTTTACAATAATAATATTCTTAAAATTAATAGTCTATATAATAATATTTGATATAATAATTTCTTGGTTACATCTTTTTTGAGTTAGATTTAGACCAGAATTTGTAGCAAATATAATAGACCCAATGTATTCAACAGTAAGAAAATACATTCCAACAACAATATGACCAATAGATTTTACACCAATAGTAATATTACTAATTATACAATTCATTTTGGAATTTATACCAGAAAATATAATGACTCAATATTTAAACTTAATTAATTAAAATAAAAATATAATGAATCTTAATTCAAAATCAGTTGATTATAAATTATTTTTCTCAATATTACTCTTAGTAATATTTTGAATGATTATGGTATCAAGTGTATCTGTATATTCTTCTTTTAGAGTTACAAGTTTGCAAGAAGCAGATTGAATTATAGATAAAGCTTATAATTATTTTTATGTTTTAAGAAATATTTCTCATGTATTCATATCAATGTTAACTCTATGAATTATAACAAAAATACCATACAAATTTTTTGAGAAAAATTCTAAATATATATTGTTGTTAGTCTTACTTCTTTTAGTTATAGTATTACTAATATGACCTAGTTGGAAATGAGCAAGATGATGGATAAACCTTCCTATTTTGCCTTTTGCTATACAACCCACGGAGTTTCTAAAACTAGCGTTAATATTATATCTAGCATATTTCTTCAAAAAATATAAAAGCCAAATTTGAAGTTTTTCAAACTGACTTATACCATTCATGATTATAATCTGACTATCCACCCTATTAGTTTGATTACAACCAGATTTTTGAACTATAATGGTAATAATTCCTGTTTCAGTTATAATGTTTTTTATTGCTTGAGCTAATATAAAACATATATTAATAATAACCATTTTGTGATTTATTCTAACTATATGAGTTTACACATCATGAAAATATGATAAAGATTTCCCAGAAACAAGAAATAAATTCAGTTATATAACTGATAGGATTGATAATTTTATGACTGATAACAAAACTTCAATAAAAAACAAAACAATAAATTACCAAAATGAACAAGCTCTAATAGCAATTTGAAGTTGAGGTTTCTCTTGATTATGATTTTGACAATCTATACAAAAATTCTGATATCTACCTGAAGTACAATGAGATATGATTTTTAGTGTTATTGTAGAAGAGTTATGATTTATATGAGCTTTTATATTACTAAGTATTTATATGTATATATGATACAGATGATTTTATATAGCTAAAAGAGTAAATGATTTATTTTGAAAATTGGTATTAATTTGAATAACTTCTTGGATACTTATGCAATCATTTATAAATATATGAGTAAATTTGAATATATTACCTCTTACTTGAATAACTCTACCTTTTTTAAGTTATTGATGAAGTAGTTTGTTATCACTTAGTATATGACTTTGAATAATGTTAAATATTTCAAGATGAATAGAAGAAAAACCAAAATATAAAAGATTAATTAGAAAAACTTTATAAATAAATATTATGGAAAAAATAACACCATGAATGAAACAGTACTATGAAATAAAAGAATCCTATAAAGATAGTATTCTATTTTTCAGAATGTGAGATTTTTATGAAATGTTTGATGAAGATGCTGAGATTGCACATAAAGTTTTGTGAATAGCTATAACATCAAGAAATAAAAATTCTAGTACTCCAACTCCTTTAGCTTGAATACCTTACCATGCAAAAGAAAAATATTTGCCATTATTAGTAAATGCATGATACAAAGTGGCTATAGCTGAACAAGTTTCTGATCCCAAATTAAAATGAATAGTAAAAAGGGAAGTACTGAGAGTAGTAACTCCAGCAACATTGTGATTAGAATGAGAATGATACGAAAAAGATAATGAAAATAATTATATTGTATCTATCACTGAAAATAAATGACTTTTTTGATTAAGCTATGTGAACTTTTCAAATAATAAATGGAAAACTTCTGAATTTAATAGTTTTGAAGAATTAGCTACTCAACTATACAAAATATCACCCAAAGAAGTAATATTAGGAAAAGAGTTATTTAGCAATACTAAAATAAAAGACATTTTATCAAAAAAATATTCATTAAATATATATTATTTTGAAACATCCAAAGATCCAAGAAAAATATTACTTGAACACTTTTGAGTAAAAAATCTTGAATGATTCTGAATAGAAGATAATCTTGAATGTCAAAGAGCTTCAAGTCAGCTACTTGAGTATATTAGTCAAAATCAAAAATCATCATTAAGTTTTTTAAATTCTATAGGTTATGAAACTTTCTCCTGAAAAATGTATCTTGATGAAAGTACAATAAAAAGCTTAGATTTAGTATATAATTTTTCAACAAAATCTAGCACAGTCTGAACTCTATTTTGAGTTTTAAACAAAACAAAAACTCCTGCAGGGGCTAGATATTTAAAAGAACAAATTTTAAAACCATTACAAAATATAGATGAAATAAACCAAAGACTAGATTTTATAGAAGAATTTTCAAAAAATACTATATTACTTGATAAAGTAAGAGAAAAATTAAAAAATATATCTGATATTAATTCTATATTAAATAGATTAGCATTAAACAGAGCATTACCAAGAGATTTATTAAATCTGAAAAAATCTTTAATTGCAATTGTAGAAATATATGAACTTATTCAAAAGGAGTGAAGTACAAAACTAAAAACAATCTTAGATTAACCTAAGATTGTTTTTAGTTTCTTTTTCTTTTTTTAGAACCATACTTCTCTTTTATTCTTTTTAATGCTCTTTCTCATATTTTATCTTCTAATACCAAATTTAACTGAGCTTCTTCATCAAATAGACTTAAATCCATTTCAATATGATTTTCAATTTTAAACCTATAATCTTCGTAATTTCAATAACACAAACTCAATTCTTCATTATCAATAAACCATATATGAGTTGCAAGCTTATTTACAAAATACCTATCGTGACTAATAAATAAAATAGTCCCTTCAAACTTATTTAAAGCAAATTCAAGTGATTCTCTAGTATCATAATCCAAATGATTAGTAGGTTCATCTAAAATCAATAAATTACATTCTTTTTGTCAAATTATTGCAAATAGAAGCTTACTAATTTGTCATCATGACAAAGAAGAAACTTTTTTATCCAAATCTTCTCTATCAAACAAATAATGTTTTAATATAGATACTATATGTTGTTCAGGATAATATAATCAATGTTTCTCAAAATTTTGTTTTATTGTTAGATTTTTATCTAATTCCTCATGTAATTGTGAATAATAAATTATTGATGTAGCCTTTCATTTTGAAAAAAATCAATCCAAAACTTTTAATTCTCACATAATAGTTTTAAGTAAAGTAGATTTTCAACAACCATTTTCTCCTACAATTCAGACTCTCTGTCATTTATATAAAATTATCTCATTTATAAAAAAGAGTGGTTCTTGTCTTCATATAAAGACTTCTTTAAAATTTAATACTTTTTCTGGAGATTCTCAAGAATAAGTAAATAAAAACTTTGGTTTGCCTCAACTTTAACTCTTTGTTTAACATATTCACTATAATTAGCATGATAATAATTTAATTCTCTTTGAGGTTGAAATTCGTATGTTTTTTGGCATGTTTTATCTAAAAATTCTCTATCATGAGAAATAATCACATATCATCATTTCCACTTATTTTGCAAATATCATTCTAACCATTCAACAGAAACCATATCTATAAAATTTGTTGGCTCATCTAAAAAAAGTATATCAGGAGATTCAAGTAAAATCTTTGCTAGTGCAATTTTTGTTCTTTGTCATCAGCTAACTTCAACTAACTTTTTTTCAAGCAAATCAAGTATTCACATACCATTTGCAACTTGATGAATCTTATTATTATAATCGTATCATCAAATATTATTAAATTGTTCTAATAGGGAAGAATAATCATTAATCAAATCTAAATCATCAGGATTAAGAGACATTTTTTCTTCAAGTATTTTTATTTTCTTTTCGGCAATAATAATATCACTAAATCAATCCTTTAATTCTTCCTTTACCAGCTTTTCTTCATTATCTGAATAAATTTGATGCAAATATCACAAAGTCATATTTCAAACATTTTCAATATTTCATTCAAAATCCTTAATATTTCAAGTAATTATTTTCATCAAACTTGTCTTTCATACTCAATTTGGTCATACAAAAGAAATTCTATCATTTTTATTAATAGTTAAACTAATATCTTTTAAAACTATATTTGAATTAAATTCTAATTTTTCTACTTTTATTTGAAGGTGTTTCACAATAATTTTTACAAAATAACAAAACTAGATTACAACTTTTTACTAATTTTGCAATTTATTCTGAAAAAGAATTCTAAAAAAGAAAACTCTGGAAAAAACCTCTATAAAAAATCTGAAAAAGAAATACTAAATGATAATTATTTAGTCCAGTTTTATTATTTTATTTATTTTAATAAAAGTGGTCGGATTTGAAACGGGACGATAGATATCAAAATTAATTTAAATTTTACATTTTTTTTTTAAATTATATAATACTTTTACTTCAAAGTTGACTTAATCTATATAAAAATAGGATTCCTTCAAGGTATCCTATTTTACTTTATTTTTTACCTTATTTATTATGTATAAAATTATTATATTAATTTTAAATTTCTTTCTAGTTTCATGTAGTAATGTCTCAGATGAAAAAAGAACTATTGAAAAATTAAATAAAAATGAAAATATTTTTATAAAAAATTCTTTTGAAACAGTAAATGAAAGTATTTCTGTAGATAATTCTATTATTTCTTTTAATTCTATAAATACTGAATGAGGTCAATGAGTTAGAAAACTAATATACAAAAATTTTAAGTCATTAGTTGTTGAAGCATGAAAAAATCTAGAATTTTTAAATTGAATAAATAAATTTAGCTGAAATGAGTTAATAATACATATTAATATAAGTGTTTTTTGAATAGAATTTCTAAAAAAATTAAAATGAATAAAATGAAATAACTTACACATTTGAATATATTCTGATAATAAAGAAAAAATTACTTTTAGTAAAAAAGAAGCTGATATATTTAATCAAATTAATTTTAATAAAAAAGAAATAATTTTAACAAAATGAGAAAAGATCTGAATAATAAATTGTGATAAATGAATAAAAAAGATCTGTCAAGATTGAAAAATTATTCAATAAAAAACACTATCTAATTAAAATAAACACCTGTAAAAAAATAAAATTATTAAAATATTATTATGCATTTTAAATAAAAAATATATAATATAGAATATAATAATTAAATAAAATAAATGAGCTTATATTTAAAATACCGTCCACAAGACTTTGATAATTTAGTAGGGCAGAAATTTATAAAAGATACTTTGCAGAAATCTTTAGATGAAGATAAATATGTATGAGCATATTTATTATGCTGACCAAGATGAACATGAAAAACTAGTACAGCAAGATTATTAGCAAAAACTATGAATTGTCTTAATAAAAAAAATTGAAACCCTTGTTTAAAATGTGATATATGTAAAAATTTTGCTGAAGAAAGATTAGTAGATATAATTGAAATAGATGCTGCCAGTAATACTTGAGTAGATAATATTAGAGAATTAATTGAAAAAGCACAATTCAGACCTACTCTAACTAAATTCAAAGTATATATAATTGATGAAGTACATATGCTTAGTAAATGAGCATTTAATGCACTTTTAAAAATTTTAGAAGAACCACCATCATTTGTCAAATTCATACTTGCGACAACAGAAACTCATAAAGTTCCTGAAACAATTATTTCAAGATGCCAAAGATATGATTTTAGAAGAATTTCAAATGAAGATATCAAAAATAGACTTTTATTAATATCAAAAAAAGAAAATATTACTATAGATGATAAATCTATAGATTATATTATTCAAAATTCTTGATGATGACTTAGAAATGCTATAAGTTTACTTGAACAATTAAATAATTGATGAAAGATAATTTTTGACGAAGTAATTGATAAATTATGAATTTCTCCTAACAGTCAATACAAAGAATTTTTTAAACAATTACTAGAAAATGATTCAAATGTAATAAAAACTCTTGAAAACATAAATTCATCATGAAAAAATATAAAACTCTTTTTTAAATGACTTATTTTTTATATAAAAGATGATATTTTAAAAGACTTAAAAAAATGAAAATCTATAGTTACAAAATTAAAAGTACTACAAATATTAGATGAAACATATACAAAAACTAAAAATTCTCTAAACGAAGATATTACTTTTTTAGTTTGAGTGTTAAACATAATAAATAGGGAAGAGATTAGCAAAGAAAACTTAAATAAAAAAATAACTAAAGAAAAAACAATTGATACAGATAAAAAGAGTAATAATAAAGAAATAAAAATAAATAACAGTGAAGTTGA
>PDTW01000058.1 GCA_002749055.1 Candidatus Altimarinota bacterium
GAGGACTGTAGCTCCAGATGCAAGTCCAAAATATATAAGAGTTAATACAAATTGAATTTGATTTGCAAGTGATACAGCTGCAAGAGAAATTTCTCCAACCTTACTTACCATCATAATATCTGCACTTGTTACTGCGACATTTATTAAATTTTGTAAAATCATAGGAATTAAAAGAGCTAGAACAGATTTTTTAAAATTATCCATTAAGTTTTTCTCCTTGCTATATGCTTTAATTATTATTTATTCTACTATTTTGTTATTTTGTTTTATTAGTTTTTCCAATTTCTCTATTTCTTCTAATTCTTTTTTATCTTCTAAATCTACTTCCAATTTTTTTCTTTTTTTATCAAACTCATTGTATTTCTCATTAACTATTTTCTCCATTTCTTTATGAAAAATTGAACCTAAATCTTTTAAAACTTCTTTTTCATTAAATTTAATAATTTTATCTATATTTTCTCTCCAAAAATCCATAGTTATTTTTTCTCTATTTTTAGCTTTTAATTCGGCAGTTTCTAAAAATACTATAACAAAACGATTTAAACTATCTATTTCATCCTCTGTTAAATAATTTTTAGCAATAAAAATATCTTCTTTTCTAACAACACTTCCTTTAAAATTAGTAAGCCCCATATTTAATTTATTGCTATCAGCACGATTTATAATTATTTCACTTGCAGTATTTCCTGTAATTGCATAGAGTAATTTATTTTGTGTATTAGCAAAAAATAAATTTGTAGCCTTATCTGTCTTGTCGTAGTCTATGCTCAAGGCGAATAAATCTCTGACTTTTTGATAAAATCTTTTTTCAGATGCACGAATATCGCGAATACGAGCTAATAACTCATCAAAATAATCATATCTTCCATTTGGATTTTTGAGTCTTTCATCATCGATTAAAAACCCCTTTTGTAAAAATTCTTTTAATTTTGTATTTGCCCAAATTCTAAATTCAGTTCCTCTTTTACTACGAACTCTAAAACCTATAGCTAAAATCATTTCTAAATTATAATAAGCTATATTATACTTTTTACCATCGCTTGCAGTTGTTCGGAAATTCCGAACAACTAATTTTTTATCTACTTCTTTTTCGCTAAATATATTTGTAATATGTTCACTAATATTAGATTTACTACTTTGAAAAAGTTCTACTATTTGCTTTTGATTTAACCAAATAGTTCCATCTTTTTCAAATAACTCAATATTTATTTTGCCATCCTCACTACTATAAATAATAATATCGTTTTTATTATTCTCCATATATACACCAACTCCAAATAAAAAAATTAATTTTCTCCCCTTTTTAATAAAACAACACAGTAAGATTTAACTCCTGTTTCATCTCCAGTAAAACC